>NZ_LFJB01000048.1:0-73264 GCF_006658625.1 Bradyrhizobium sp. UNPF46 | reverse complement strand
GTCAACTCGGTCGGCAACACGATCACGACGCGAAGCGCGGCGAGCTTCACGGTCACGGGGACGGGCAGCTCTGCCATCATCAGCGACGCGGGGAACAACCACTTCGTGTCGATGACCGGCGACCAGGAAGTGGTGACAGCAAATGGTAATAGCGATACCGTTGTCATAACCGGTAGCGCGGACACGGTCACCCTGACCGGCAGCTACGAAAACATCATCTCCAGCAAGGCCGCCACCATTACCGCGACCGGTGCCTATGATGATATCACCGTCAACAGCGGCAGCGGGGCGGGCACGTCGTGGATCACCCTCGGCGGCGTGAGCGGGATCGTCCAGGCGAGCCTGGGGACGACGCTGCGGATCTCGGCGACGACGGGATCGGTCAACGTCAATGACATCGAAACCATCGTCTTCGGCAACAACACCAACACGGTGACCCTCGCCAACGGGACAGGAACGATCACCCTGGTCGGCGTGGCCTCGGTGACGGCGGCTATCGCGGGCACCACCGGGAATGACACCATGACGGGGACGTCGGGTAACGACATCCTCGATGGCAAGGGCGGTATCGACAGCTTGCAGGGCAATGGCGGCGACGATGCCTATGTCTTCCACAAGGGCTATGGCCAGCTCACCATCAACAATTACTCCGCCGGCAACAACAACTCCCTGGGCACGCTGTCGTTCAATTCTTCCGTGCTGACCAGCGACGTGCTGATCTCGCGCGGCGGCGTCGGGTTCGGCGACATTATCATCCAGATTCCGTCGACCGGCGACCAGATCACCGTCAGCGGTGGCTTCGGCAACAGTTCAAACGGCTTGCGGCAGGTGTTGTTTGCCGACGGCACCGCCTGGAACATGGGATATCTCGGCGCTCATGCGGGCTACGACGTCAATATCGATGGCAGCACCAGCACGATCAACGCAAGCAATGTGCTGATCCAGATGCCGGCGAACAACGCCACCGTGACCGTCAACGGCAACAACGACCCGATCACGGTGACGGGCACCAGCGATACCGTGATCGTCAACGGAACGAACGACACCGTGAGCGCCAGTGCGACGGCGGTGATTGTCACGGGCACCGGCAGCGCGGTGACCATCAGCGGCAACGGCAACGCCGTGGCGGTCACGGGAACCAATGACACCGCGACGCTGGTCGGGACGTCCGACAGCGTCACGGTAAGCGGTAGCAATGCGGTCATCAATACGACCAATGCCGTGACGGCAACCGTGACCGGCACGGGAAGCTCTGCCACGATCGGCGGCAATGGCGACTTCGTGGCGATCACAGGGACGAGCGATGCCGTCACGCTGACCGGAACCGGCGCGAGCGTCACCGTCAGCGGCGCCGCGGCGACCCTGAACGCGGCCGGCGCATCGGTTGGCGTGACCGCAAGCGGCAGCTCGGCCAGCATCAATGGTAACGGCAACAGCGTGTCGGTCTCCGGCAACGGCGAACAGGTCTCGTTGTCGGGCAACAATTCAAGCGTGACGGTCGGCGGCGTCGGTGACGTCCTCACCGTCAGCGGCAGCAATGCCAGCATCGGCACAGCCAGTGCGGCGACGATCACGGTCACAGGCACGGCCAGCTCGGCCACGATCACCGGCGACGGCAATTCGGTCTCGCTCACGGGGGCCAGCGACCAGGTCACGCTTGCCGGCAACAACGCGATCGTGACGATCAGCGGAACGGGCGATTCGCTTGCAATCAGCGGCGGCAATGCCTCGGTGACCACGACCAGCGCGGCTGCGATCACGATCACAGGAACTGCAAGCTCGGCTGCGGTTACCGGCAACGGCAACGCCTTGTCGATCACGGGCGCCAGCGACCAGGTGACGGTGACTGGCAATGGCACGGCGATCACGGTCAGCGGCGTCAGCGACGCTCTCGTGATCAGCGGAATCAATGAGACCATCACGACCACGAGCGCGGCGGCCATCACGCTGGCCGGCAGCGGCAGCACGGCGACCGTCAACGGCGCCGGAAACGTCATTGCGATTACGGGCACCAGCGATCGGGCAACGGTGACCGGCAACGGCGAAACCGTCAACATCGGAGGGACCGGCAACAGCCTGGTCATCAGCGGCACCGGAGAGACGATCACGACCAGCAGCGCCGCCTCGGTGACGATCGCCGGCACCGGCAGCTCCGCAACGGTCACCGGAGACGGCAATGCCGTCACCGTCTCGGGCACCAGCGACGTGGTGACGTTGAGCGGTGCCGGCGACAGCCTGACCATCAGCGGCAGCGCCGCGACGATCGGCGCCTCCGCCGCACTGGCGGTCACGATGACCGGACTGAGGAGTTCGGCGACGATCGGCGGTAATGGCCACGTCGTGACGATCTCCGGCAGCAGCGATTCCGTGACATTGACGGGCACTGCGGACAGCGTCGTGATCAGCGGCACGGCTGCAACGGTGACCACCAGCAGCGCGACTTCGGTAACGCTGACGGGAACCAGCAGCTCGGCGACGGTCAATGGCAGCGGCAACACGGTTGCGCTTACCGGCAACAGCGAACGCGCGACGTTGTCCGGCAACAATGCAATAGTCACCGTTGGCGGCGTCAGTGACACGCTCGTGATCAGCGGGAGCAACGCGTCCGTCACGACCACCAGCGCGGCGACGATCACGGTCAACGGGACCGGCAGCTCGGCAACGATCAGCGGCAACGGCAACAAGGTCTCGATCGCCGGAGCGAGCGACCAGGTCACGCTGAGCGGCACCGGTGACAACGTGACCGTGAGCGGGACCAACGCTTCGCTGGCAATCAGCGGCAGCGCCTCCGTCACTACGACCAGCGCAGCGTCGGTCACCCTCAGTGGCGCCGGCAGCACGGCGACCGTGAGCGGCAACGGCAACTCGGTATCCATCACCGGTGCCGCCGATCAGGCGACGGTGTCCGGCAGCAACGTTACCGTGGCGATCAGCGGAACCAACGACATCCTCACGATCAGCGGCAGCAATGCCTCCGTGAGCGCAACCCATGCGGCGACAATCACGGTGACCGGGACCGCAAGCTCGGCCACCATCAACGGCGACGGCAATGCGATGACGATTGCCGGCACCAACGATCAGGTGACGATTGCCGGCAACGACGCCTCGGTGAGCGTCACAGGGACGGGCGCCACGCTGGCCGTCAGCGGGAGCAACGAGTCCGTGACGACGACCCACGCGGCGGCGATCACGGTCGCCGGCGCTGGCAGCTCGGCTTCGGTAACCGGCAACGGAAACATGGTGTCGATCACCGGAAGCAGCGACCAGGTGACGTTGACCGGCACCGGCGACAGCGTCAGCATCACCGGCGCGAGCGCCACGCTCGCCCTCAACGGCAGCGCGTCGGTGACGACGACCAGCGCGGCGTCGATCACGATTGCAGGGACCGGCAGCTCCGCAACGGTGACCGGCGACGGCAACGCGGTCGCGATCACGGGTGCGAGCGAGCAGGTGGCCGTGACCGGCAACAGTGCGACCGTGACCGTCACGGGCAGCAACGACACGCTCGTCATCGCTGGCAGCAATGACACGGTCACGACGAGCAGCGGTGCGGCGATTACGGTCGCCGGCGCGGGCAGCTCGGCCCTGATCGTTGGCGACGGAAACGTCATTGCCATGACGGGCGCCGGCGACAGCGTGACACTGACCGGTTCGGGCGACAGCGTCACCGTCAGCGGTACGGACGCTGCGATCGACGCGACCGGCGCGCTTGCGGTCACCGTCACGGGGATCGCGAGCTCGGCGACGATCGGCGGGAATGGTCACGTCGTGACCATCAATGGCACGAGCGACGCCGTGACCCTGACCGGAACGAGCGATGCCGTGACAGTCACAGGCACTGGCGCGACAGTGAGCACGGCAAGTGCGGCGTCGGTGACCGTGGCGGGCACTGGCACCTCGGCGACCATCAACGGCAACGGCAACACCGTCGCCGTCGTGGGCACGAGCAATCTGGTGACGGTGAACGGTAACAACGAGACCGTCGGCATCAGCGGCACCGGCGATATGCTGGTGGTTAGCGGCAGCAATTCCTCAGTGAGTACGACCAACGCGGCATTCGTAACGGTCACCGGGGCGGGTAGCTCGGCGGCGATCAGTGGCGATGGCGACACTGTCGCGATCACTGGAGATGGTGATCAGGTCACGATCACCGGCAATAGCGAGACGGTCAGCATTGGCGGCGTCGGCGACACGCTGGTCATCAGCGGGAGCAATGCGTCGGTGACCACTGCGAGCGCGGCGACCGTGACCGTAACGGGGACCGGCAGCTCGGCGGCTGTCAATGGCGATGGCGATATCATCGCGATCGCGGGCACCAGCGACGTCGTAACGGTGACCGGGGACAACGACGTGATCAGCATCAGCGGTGCGGATAACGCACTCGTCGTCAGTGGCAGCAACGACACGGTCATCGCAAGCAGTGCAGCAGCGGTGACGCTCGCGGGCACAGGCAGCTCGTTGATCCTTGGCGGTGATGGTCATTCCGTCGCGATCACGGGGACCGGCGACCAGGTCACGCTGACGGGCGACGGCGATACGGTAACGATCGGCGGCACCAACAGCACCATCGTCGCCAGCGGGATGAACGAGACGTACCTTGCCGATCGCGGCACAGGTCAGGTGACTATCGATAACGCAACCGCATTGGGCGCGGCAGCGCAAGGCGAGCTGGACTTCGCGTCCGACGTCGCGAGCCAGGATCTCTGGTTCGTCCAGAGCGGCGACGATCTCGTCATCGACATCCTCGGCACCGAAGGCCAGTTCACGATCAGCGACTGGTTCGGGTCGAACCCGAGCTCCGCTTTGGCCGAGATCACGGCCGGAGACGGCCTGCATCTCGACAGCTCCGTGTCGCAGCTCGTCCAGGCGATGGCTTCCTACGCGAGTGCCAACCCCGGCTTCACGCCCTCGAGCGCGACGCAGATGCCGAACGATCCAGGTCTCCAGTCAGCGATTGCTTCGGCATGGCACTAGCTGGCGACATGGACGCAGGTGTTACGGGCTTCGACGACGCCGTCGATGCCTTGCGTGCAGGTCGGCTGGAAGAATCCGAGTCCGCATGCAGGGCGATCCTGAAGGCGGCTCCTGGCCATCATGGCTGCATGAATGTGCTGGGGATCATCGCGTTGTTGCGCGGACAGTTCGCTCTGGCCCGTGAGCTGCTCGAACGGGCGGTCGCGCTTGCTCCTGAGAACGCCAGTTATCGGGTGAACCTCGGCAAGGTGCTGCAGCCGCTCGGCGCGCTGGACGAGGCGGAGCGGCACTTCCGCGACGCCATCTGCCTTGGCCCCGACGAGGTCGATGGTCGTCTTGGCCTCGCCCATCTGCTGCGGGCCGCGGGGCGGCTCGAGGAAGCCTCCGGCTGTCTCTCCGAAGTGGTCCGGCTGCGACCGGACGATGCCGATGCGCGTGGCATTCACGCCAACCTGCTCCAGGAGCTCGGACGCATCGACGATGCGGAGCTGCACTACCAAGAGGCTTGTCGGCTCCGGCCGGCATTTCCCGAAGTGCTCAACAATCTCGGCAATCTCTGCCAGACCAGCGGGCGTCTGGAGGAGGCCGAAACGCATTTTCGGCGAGCGTTGTCCTGCAGGCCCGAGTTTCCGGAGACCTGCAACAATCTCGGCAATCTCCTGCGCGAGCTCGGTCGTCCGGAGGAGGCGGAGACCTACTGCCGCGAGGCGCTGCGGCTGCGGCCGGACTATCCGATAGCGCACAACAACCTTGGCAACGCGCTCAAGGAGCGCGGCGCCTACGAGGTCGCCGAATTCCACTACCGTGAAGCGATCCGCCTGAAGCCGGACTATGCCGAAGTCTACAACAATCTCGGCTCGCTGTTCGGCGATTTTGCCGAACTCGACAAGGCCGAGGACTGCTATCGCCGCGCTATCCAGATGCGTCCCAACTATTCCGAGGCGCTGTCCAATCTCGGGATGACGCTGCTCGGTGCCGGAAAGTTCGAGGAAGGATGGCCGACTTACGATGACCACCGCAAGATCGAGCGACGCGACGATCTGACCGGTGCGTCATGGGTCGGCGACGATCTCGATGGACGCACGCTGCTGATCTATGCCGAGCAGGGATTCGGCGATGTGCTTCAGTTCAGCCGGTTCGTGCCGCTCGCTGCAGGGCGCGGACGCATCGTCTTCGAGGTGCCGCGGCCGCTGCTCGGGCTCCTCGCGCAGTTGCCCGGCGTCGACCAGATCGTCGCGCGTGGCGACAAGCTGCCGCATTACGACGTCCGTTGTGCGCTGATGAGCCTGCCGCGTCGGCTCGGCATCGCGTTCGACCGTATCCGGGGCGAAGCACCTTATCTCGCCGCCGATCGCAGTCGCGTCGCCAAATGGCGGAGCCGGATCGAGGCGTTGCCGGGCCTGCGCGTGGGCCTCGCCTGGGCCGGCAACCCGGCGCTCGCCAACGACAGGCGCCGCTCGATCGCTCTTCAGGCGCTCGCTCGGCTGGGGGATGTGCCGGGCGTCTCGTTCGTGTCGCTGCAGAAGGGCGAGGCTTCAGCGCAGACATCGCAGCCGCCGTCCGGCCTAACGGTGCACGACTGGACCGCTGAGCTCGCCGATTTCGCCGATACTGCGGCCCTGATCTCGACCCTCGACCTCGTGATCACCGTCGACACCTCGATCGTGCACCTGACGGGGGCGCTTGGCCGGCCGGTGTGGCTGCTCAACAGGTTCAACAGTTGCTGGCGCTGGCTGTTCGATCCCACCCGCAGCCCCTGGTACGCGACGCTGCGGCAGTTCAAGCAGCCCGCGCCCGGCGACTGGGCTGCCGTGGTCGAGGACGTCAAGACGGCACTTGCGGACTGCGCGTCACATGCGATACCCCCGGGTGCCTTTGACGAGGCGCTGAGACATCACCAGGCCGGCCGTCTCGACCGTGCGGAGATCATCTATCAGCGCGTATTGGACAAGAATCCCGATCACGCCGGAAGCCTGCATTTGCTCGGCGTCATCCATTTTCAGCGGGGTGAGCCCGCTCGTGCCATCGAGCTTATTGGGCGCGCGATCGAATTGGAGCCAAAGAACGGCAATTTCCGGCACAATTTCGCCAACGCCCTTGGCGCCCTCGGTCGTCGTGCGGAAGCTGAGGCCCAGTATCGCGCCGCGATCGGCCTGGACGAAAATCATGTGGACGCGCACGGCGCGCTCGGCATGCTGCTTCTGGAAGCAGGCCGGCTCGATGCAGCGGAACCGCATCTTCGGCAAGCCCACCGCCTCAGGCCGTTGTCCGAGATTACCTGCAACAATCTCGGGATCCTGCTGTGCCGCAGGGACGCGCTCGAGGACGCCGAGGCGAAGTTTCGCGAAGCCTTGCAGCTCAATTCCGGGTTTGCCCCCGCACATGCCAACCTCGGCAGCGTTCTGCGCAGCCGTGGCGCGCTCGACGGAGCCGAAGAGCATTGCCGTCTCGCGCTCGCACGCGACGCGCGCCTTGCTGAAGCACACTTTGTCCTCGCGCAGGTGCACGAGGGCCGGGAGCGTTACGACGAAGCGGAGCGGGCGTATCGTACGGCGATCGCGCTGAAACCGGATTGCGCAGACTGGTACAACGATCTCGCCAAACTGCTCGTCGATTTACGCAGGCTCGACGAGGCTTGGCCCCTGTTCGATCAGACCCTGCGCATGCGGCCCGATCACCCCGAAGCCCACAGCAACCGCGCAATCGCGCGATTGCTGACCGGCGATCATTTGGAGGGGTGGACGGAATACGAGTGGCGATGGAAGCTGAAGAAGCGGCCGGGCCGGCTCGACGATTTCGCCCAGCCGGTCTGGAACGGCGAGGACATTAGCGGCCGAACGCTTCTGATCCATGCCGAGCAGGGGTTTGGCGATACGATCCAGTTCTGTCGGCTGGTCCCATTGTTGCGCAGTGGCGCACGCGTCGTCCTCGAAGTGCAGCGCACGGTCGCCCCCCTGTTGAAGGACCTGCCGGGCGTCGATGAGATCGTCCCGCGGGGTGACCCACTACCGCATTTCGACGTCCATTGCCCGCTCCTGAGTCTCTCGCGCTTCCTCGGGCTGTCGCTGACCGAGGTTCCGGGGCAGGTGCCGTATCTTGCTGCCGACCCCGCGCGGGTGGAGGCATGGCGGAAGCGGCTGCGCACGATCGGGGGCTTTCGTGTCGGACTTGTCTGGTCGGGCAGTCCGACCATGGCCGACGATCGCCGCCGCTCGATTCCGCCGGATCTCCTCTCGGGTCTTGCGGCCATACCGGGTGTATCGTTCGTCTCCCTGCAAAAACGCGCAGCGGGGCAAATGATCGTTGCGCCGGCGGGCCTCGCGCTGCACGACTTCACGGATGAGCTGAACGATTTTGCCGACACCGCAGCGCTGATCGCCAATCTCGATCTGACGATCAGCGTCGATACCGCGGTGATCCACGTTGCCGGTGCGCTGGGGCGGCCGGTCTGGCTCCTCAATCGCTTCAACGGCTGCTGGCGCTGGTTGCTCGATCGTGACGATAGCCCCTGGTACCCGACGCTGCGGCAATTCCGGCAACCGTGTCCGGGAGATTGGAGCAGCGTCGTCGCGGAGATCGCACAGGCCCTCGAACTGGCACAGAACGGAATCGAATCCCTTGCGATGTCGGCGGCAGAATAGTGCGACCGAGCCAACGGTTTCGATAAGACTTCAGGAAAGTTCCATCTCCGCAGGTTGCGCATCGATCTTTGCCGACTTGAGGAAACGTGCAATGGTCGCTGACGCGATCTAAAGTAGTGGCAGGGGTAGACGTGGGTGTGGAAGCCGTGAGGCAGGATACGGGGCTGCAGTGCCTTGCGCTGCTGTTGCGGTTTCATCAAGTCGCAATCGATCCCACCCAGATCGCGCATCAGTTCGGCGGCTCCGCGGTCGGCGTTCAGGAAATGCTGAGATGCGCCAAGCAGCTCAAGCTCAAGGCTCGGGCGGTTCGCGAAGGCTGGTCCGGGCTTGCTAAGCTATCTTTGCCCGCGATCATCGAACGGCATGACGGCAGCTTCGCTGTCCTCGGCAAAGTCGGCGCTGACGACGTTCTCATTCACGACCCCGTGGTCAATCGTCCGCAGGTGGTCAAGCGCGCCGAGTTCGAGCAGAGTTGGACCGGCCGCATCGTGCTGATGACGCGGCGGGCCTCGTTGTCTGATCTGGCGCGCCGCTTCGATATCACGTGGTTCCTTCAGGCCATGCATAAATACCGCCGGCTGCTCGGCGAGGTGCTGGTCGCGTCATTCTTCCTGCAATTGTTTGCATTGGTGACCCCGCTGTTCTTCCAGGTCGTGACCGACAAGGTGCTGGCGCATCGTGGCTACACCACGCTCGACGTACTAGTGTTCGGCCTCATCGTCGTCGCGATCTTCGAGACCGTCCTCGGCGCGCTCCGGACTTACGTCTTCTCCCACACCACCAACCGGATCGACGTGGAGCTCGGCGCGCGCCTGTTCCGCCATTTGATCGCGCTGCCGATCGCCTATTTCGAGGCGCGGCGTGCCGGCGATTCCGTCGCGCGCGTGCGCGAGCTCGAGAACATCCGAAATTTCCTCACCAGCTCGGCCCTGACGCTGGTGATCGATCTCGGCTTCACCTTCGTCTTCCTCGCGGTGATGTTCTACTACTCGCCGTTCCTGACCTGGATCGTGGTCGGCTCGTTCCCGTTCTATGTCGCGATCTCCGCCGGCGTCGCCCCGATCTTCCGCGAACGGCTGGACAAGAAGTTCGACCGCGGCGCGGAGAACCAGGCCTTCCTGGTCGAGAGCGTCAGCGCGATCCAGACCCTGAAGGCGATGGCGATCGAGCCGCAGATGCAGCGGCGCTGGGAGGAGCAGCTCGCCGGCTATGTCAGCGCCAGCTTCGACGTGCTCTCGCTCGGCAATTGGGCAAGCCAGTCGGTGCAGTTTATCAGCAAGCTCGTCACCGCGCTGACGCTCTATTTCGGCGCGCATCTCGTCATCGAGGGCAATCTCTCGGTCGGCGAGCTGATCGCCTTCAACATGCTGGCGGGGCGGGTGGCGCAGCCGGTGCTGCGGCTGGCCCAGCTCTGGCAGGATTTCCACCAGGCGCGGGTCTCGATCGCCCGGCTCGGCGACATCCTCAATGCCGCGCCCGAGCCGATGTTCGATCCCTCGCGCGCGAGCTTGCCGCCGATCAAGGGCGAGGTGACCTTCGATCACGTCAACTTCCGCTACCGGCCTGATACCTCGCTGGCGCTGCAGGACATCTCGCTGAAGGTGCTGCCGGGACAGGTGATCGGCATCGTCGGCCCCTCCGGCTCCGGCAAGTCGACGCTGACAAAGCTGATCCAGCGTCTTTATGTGCCTGAGGCCGGCCGTATCCTGATCGACGGTATCGACCTGACCGTTGCCGACGTCGCCTGGCTGAGGCGCCAGATCGGCACGGTGCTGCAGGAGAACGTGCTGTTCAACCGCACCATCCGCGAGAACATCGCGCTGGCCGATCCCGGCATGGCGATGGAGCGGGTGCTCGCGGCGGCCGAGCTCGCCGGCGCGCATGAGTTCATCCTGGCGCTGCCGGACGGCTACAACACGGTGGTCGGCGAGCGCGGCGCCAGCCTGTCCGGCGGCCAGCGCCAGCGCATCGCGATCGCGCGCGCTTTGGTCACCAACCCCCGCGTCCTGATCTTCGACGAGGCGACCAGCGCGCTCGACTACGAGAGCGAGAACATCATCCAGCGCAACATGCGCAAGATCTGCGCCGGACGGACCGTTTTCATCATCGCGCATCGCCTGTCGGCCGTGCGTCACGCCGACCGCATCATCACCGTCGAGGCGGGTCGTCTGGTCGAGGACGGCAGCCATGACGAGCTGATCAAGAAGGCCGGGCGCTACGCCATGCTGCACCAGATCCAGGCGGGGCTCCATGTCGTCGGCTGATGTGATCGAGCGCAAGAGCCGGACGTTCTGGCGCCGCCAGCGCGACGCACGCGAATTCCTGCCGGCAGCACTGGAGATCCTGGAAACGCCGGCCTCGCCCGTCGGACGGGCGGTCGGCCTCACCATTATCCTGTTTTTTGCAGTTGCGATCGGCTGGGCGATCTTCGGTCATGTCGATATCATCGCGACCGCCACCGGCAAGGTGGTGCCGACCGGCCGCACCAAGACGATCCAGCCGCTGGAGACGGGCATCGTTTCCGCGATCCACGTCCATGACGGCGACAGGGTGACGGCGGGGCAGGTGCTGGTCGAGCTCGACCGCACGGTGACCCAGGCCGAGCGCAAGCGGGTTGGGCAGGATCTCGTCGCGAGCCTGCTCGACATTGCCCGCCTCTCGGCGCTGCGCCGCAGCTTTGCCGATCTTGCCGCTCCCCACGATCTCGAAGAGCCTGCCGGTGCATCCGAAGTCGAGATCGCACGGGCGCGCGCCGCCATGCTGGCGCAGGCCGCCGAGCAACAGGCCAAGCTTGCCTCCGTCGTGCAGCAGATCGACCAGAAGCGCGCCGAGGCGCAGTCGGTCACGGCGGCGATCGCCAAGATCGACGCAACGCTGCCGCTGCTGGAGGAGACGCTGACCATCCGCAAGAAGGCGATGGACATCCAGTACGGCAACCGCATCGCCTGGATCGACGCCCAGACCCGCCTGATCGACCAGCAGAACGAGCGCATCGTACAGGAGCGCAAGCTGGTCGAGATCGAGGCCGCGCGCCGCGCGCTGGAGCAGCAGCTCGCCCAGACCAAGTCAGGTTTCGAGCGGCAGGTCCTGAGCGATCTCTCTGACGCCCAGAAGAAGGCCGACGAGTACCGCCAGGACGCCATCAAGGCGCAGCAGAAGACCGACGAGCAGCTCTTGCGCGCGCCGATCGACGGCACCGTGCAGCAGCTCGCGATCCACACCGTCGGCGGCGTGGTCTCGCCGGCGCAACAGCTGATGATGATCGTGCCGCGCGGCTCCAGCATCGAGGTCGAGGCGATGATCTCCAACCGCGACATCGGTTTTGTCGAGCACGGCCAGGACGCCGAGATCAAGATCGACACCTTCAACTTCACACGTTACGGCCTGCTGCACGGCAAGGTCATCAGCGTGTCGCGCGATGCGATCATCAAGGACAAGCCGCCGGGCGGGACGGGCGCTGCCAAGCAGGGCGGCGCACTCTCGGAATCAAGCGAGCCCGCCGGCCAGGAGCTGCTCTACGCCGCGCGCGTGTCGCTCGAAGGCACCAAGATGCAGGTCGACGACAAGATGGTGAACCTCGCGCCCGGCATGGCGGTGACGGTGGAGATCAAGACGGGGCAGCGAAGGATCATCGAGTACGTGATGTCGCCGTTGTTGCGGTATAGGCAAGAGAGCTTGAGGGAAAGATGATACTTCGCTTGCACCAAGAATGTGGTCCGCCTTTGACGGTTGCTGTTGTTGCGGGGACCTCAAACTGGCTTTGGAGGTCTAGACCAAGGCGCTCCGGCGTGGTTGCTGTTTCACGCCTTTAGTGACCTGTTCAAGCCGGAGATGGATCCCCTCGCCAGTTGCGGATCGAAGACGCCAGCAGCAGCGACCGCATCACGTACCACGGCAACATTCTTACCGGTGGCGTGCAGTGGGGCACCGAAGGCAAATACGCCTACGGAAGCCACGGCGAACGTTAGGGCCGCAACGCCCAGGGTGCGCATATTCGTCCTGTGGAGGCAAATGGCCCGGACATCGTGAGCAACGGGATCGCGCTGTCGGGTACCGCCCATTGGATGTTTGATCGTGGTTTGATCAGCCTGTCCGATGATCTCGACATATTGATCTCGCGCCAGACAAACGACTTGGAAGGAGTTCGATCGGTCATCAACAAAACCGGTCGTGCGCTTGAGCCAAAGAAGACCGTCGGATCGACCTCATCCGCATTTTCTGAAGTGGCACCGCGAGCATTGCTTCAAGCAATGAGCACGTAAGGCTATCGGGACAGGCGCCGCTTCACCCGCACCGGTCCGGCGCGGGCGAAGCACGCGGCGCCGTCAGAACCGCGCGTCGATGTCGACGACGTCGATCAGCTTGTGATTGACGAACTCCTTGAGGCCGAGCCCCAACAGTTCGCGCCCGTAGCCGGAGCGGCGGATGCCGCCGAAGGGCAGGTCGGCCTCGACCTTGGTCGGATGGTTGACGAACACCATGCCGGTCGAGATCTTCCTGGCGACGTCTGCGCCGCGCTTGGTGTCTGCGGTGAACACCGAGCCGCCAAGGCCGAACGGGGAATCGTTGGCGATGCGCACGGCGTCGTTCTCGTCCCTGGCGCGGAACAGCATCGAGACGGGACCGAAGAACTCCCAATAGCGCGCCGGATTGTCCTCACCGACATCGGTCAGGATCGTCGGCTGCACGAAGGCGCCTTGGTTGGGGACGGGCGGGCCGACCTGCTCGGCCTTGGCGCCGTGGGCGACGGCCTGGCGGATCTTCTCCTTGATCTCGTCCGCCGCCGCCTGGGAGGAGAGCGGTGCAAGCGTCGTCTCGGGCGCGAAAGGATCGCCGGCCCTGAGCCCGGCCACGCCTTCGCGGTAGCGAGCCAGAAACTCGTCATAGACGGCATCGACGATGATCATGCGCTTGGAGGAGACGCAGACCTGGCCGCCGTTCCAGTGACGGCCGAACACCGCCCATTTGATCGTCTTGGCCATGTCGGCGTCCGCCAGCACGACGAACGCATCCGCGCCGCCGAGCTCCATGGTCGATTTCTTCAGCGCCTTGCCGGCCTGCGCGGCGACGACCGCGCCGGCATCTTCGGAGCCCGTCAGCGCCACGCCATGCACGCGCGGATCGTTGATGATCGTCTCGACCTGCGAGCGTGTGGCGTAGAGATTGATGAAGGCGCCCTCGGGCAGCCCCGCCTCGCGCATCAGCCGTTCGAACGCCGCCGCACTCTGCGGCACGTTGGAGGCGTGCTTGAGCAGCATGGTGTTGCCCGCCGAAAGCTGCGGCGCGATGATGCGGGCGATCTGGTAGTAGGGGAAGTTCCAGGGTTCGATGGCGAGCAGCACACCGAGCGGCTCGCAGACGATGACCGCCTCGCCCTCGGCGGGATCGGCGACGGTGAGTTTCTCCGGCCGGAGCAGGCGCTCGGCATTGGCGACGTAATATTCGAAGATCTTCGCCGACAATTCGACTTCGGCCTTCGCTTCGGTGAACAGCTTGCCCATTTCGAGCGTCAGCAGCCTAGCGTAGGCGTCGGCGTCCTTGCGCAGGAGGTCGGCCGCCTTCTGCAGGATCGCGCCGCGTGCCGCGTAGGGCGTCTCGCGCCAGGCGAGGAAGGCCGCATGCGCCGCGTCGATCGCGTGGGCGACCTCGGCATCGCTTGCGGTAGGGAACGTCTTGAGGACTTCACCCGTATAGGGGTAGGTGGTCGCGTAGGCCATGTGTCGTTCTCGCTCCAGGCATCATGCAGTGCTTGGTGCCGGCTGCCTTGATGCGCTTCCGACGGGACTGCCGATGAAAGGATGGATCACAGCCCAGTTCGTCACTTTGAGGCAGGTCAATCGAGAAGCCTCGGCGCCGTTCACGAGACTGCGAGCGGGCGGTCGTCGGACCTGTCGTCATCAGGAGGTACTGCACGGCACCCCGGCACAAACGCGGGATGTGGGTTTCGCTGTCTCATGATACGCGAGTAAAATCGTCCTCTCCGGAGCCTGCCTTCATGTCCGTCGCGACCACCGCCAATCATTCCCCCGCAACCGCCGCCGAGACCGATCCTGAAACGCTCGGCTGGATGAAGGATTTTCCGCCGGCGCCCGACCGCCTCATCACCTTCCAGGACGGCTCCTTCCGTAATTTCCCCGAGCTCCGCTGGGCGTGGAGCAACATCCGCCAGCTCGTTCCCACCGTGAACGTCTGGCGCGGGGCAGGGCAGGCCTCGCCGCTGCCGCGAGCGGATCACGACATCGGTGCAGTCGCCTCGACCACGATGGACGGGCGGCCGATGACCTTCGCAAAGATGCTGGAGGAGACATATGCCGACGGCATCGCGGTGCTGCATCGGGGCAGGCTGATCTATGAGCGCTATTTCGGCGCCTTGAAGCCGCACAAGCCGCATATCGGCATGTCCGTGACGAAGTCCTTCACCGGCGTGCTCGCCGGCATTCTGGTCGCCGAGGGCAGGATCGATCCGCAGGCGCCGGTCACCGACTATGTGCCGGAGCTGAGGACAAGCGCGTTTGGCGACGCGCGCGTGCACGAGGTCATGGATATGACCACGGGGCTCGCCTACACCGAGGTTTACACCGACAAGAATTCGGACGTGTGGGGCCTGCGGCGCGCCAACGGCATGGCGCCGATCCCGCCGGACTATGAAGGTGCGACCAACATCTTCGATTTCCTGATCGCGCAGAAGAAGCAGGGCGAGCACGGCAAGGCCTTTGCCTACAAGACCGTCAACACCGACGTGCTCGCGTGGATATGCCGGCGCGTCAGCGGCCTGACGCTGGCGGAGCTGCTCTCCGAGCGGATCTGGCAGCCGATGGGGGCGGAAGAGGACGCGCACTACCACGTCGACCGCATCGGCACCGAGAGCGGCGGCGGCGGTCTCTCCACGACTTTGCGCGATCTCGCTCGCTTCGGCGAGACCATGCGCAATCACGGCCGATTCAACGGCCGGCAGATCGTGCCGTCGCAGGTGGTCGAGGACATCGCGCGCGGCGGCGATCCCGAAAAATTCAAGCCGGCCGGCTACACCACGCTGCCGGGCGCGTCCTATCGCAATCAATGGTGGATCACGCACAACGCCCACGGCGCCTACATGGCGCGCGGCGTCTACGGCCAGGGCATCTATGTCGATCCCGAGGCCGAAATGGTGATCGCGCGCTACGCCTCGCACCCCGTCGCCGGCAACGCCGCCAACGATCCCGTGACGCTGCCGGCCTACATGGCGCTGGCGAAGGCGCTGATGGCGGGCGGGTAGGGCGCGCGTCGCACGCTTGCACACACAATGGCTGTCATGCGCCGGCTTGACCGGGGCATCCAGTATTCCAGGGGGGATCGTGAAAGAGCCGAGAGGCCGCGGCGTACTGGCTCGCCCGGTCAAGCCGAGCGACGACGGCGGAGATCGAGGGGCAGGGTGAATTTGCGAACTTTCATGAACGGCTTCCGTCTGCCAGCACTGGTGGGGGACGGATAGACGCTTGAGCGGGTGTTTGGTTCAGGGCGCCTGCGAGGCGGTTTGACGCAGCGGAGTGGCCGAATATAAGAATTGACTTATATTAGTAGAGGTCGATATTCATGGTCGAACGAAACGATCGGGAGGAATCCAATGCAGATCGACGTCGCCCGGGTGTTGGGGCTTGTCACGCGTTCGGTGACGAACTTCGAGAAGGACGGCAAGCCCGCGAGTGTCGTGACGCTGACGCGGCTCTACGACACCAGCGTCGACGATCTCTGGGACGCCGTGACCAGCCGGGAGCGCATTCCGCGCTGGTTTGCCGCGGTCGAGGGTGACCTCCAGCTCGGCGGCAGGTACCAGGTCAAGGGCAATGCGGGCGGCACCATCACGGTGTGTACGCCGCCGACCCATTTCGCTGCGACATGGGAATTCGGCGGCGCGGTGAGCTGGATCGACGTCAGGCTGGCAGCCGAACGCAGTCAGGCGCGTTTGACGCTCGAGCACACGGCGATCATCGAGGATCATTGGAATCAGTTCGGCCCGGGTGCGGTGGGGATCGGCTGGGACCTCGCGCTTGCAGGGCTCGATCGATATGTTGCGAGCGGCGCATCGGTCGATCACGAGACGGCGGAAGCCTGGATGCGCTCGCCGGAAGGCAAGGAATTCATGACGACCAGCGGCGAATATTGGCGCGCGGCGCATGTCGCAAGCGGGGTCGATCCGGAGGCGGCGAAAGCGCGCTCCGATCGCACCATCGCATTCTATCGCGGCGAGATGCCGCCCGACATCGCTCATCCCGGCACAGGAAGCTGATGCACGTTTTCGAGGTCCTCGCCGATCCCGTGCGCCGCCGCATCCTCGAACTGCTGGCGCGCGGCGAGATGGCCTCCGGTGAGGTCGTCGAATTGATCGGAGCCGAGTTCGGGATTACCCAGGCGGCCGTCTCGCAGCATCTCAAGGTGCTGCGAGAGAGCGGCTTTGCAAACGTTCGGGCCGAGGCACAACGGCGGCTCTATTCGGTCGACATTGCCGGGCTCCGCGCGGTGGATGCGTGGATCGGTCAGTTCCGGAATTTCTGGGAGCCGAAGCTCGACGCGCTCGCAACCGAGATCGCCCGCGGCAAGCGCGAGCGCCGCAACGCGCCGATCACCAAAAGGGGCGGGAAGCGGGCGTGAGGATGTGTAGGCCCGTAGGAGCGATAAACTAACCACGGGCTCGTTCGATCCTCTCCCGCTTGCGGGAGAGGTCGGCGCGAAGCGCCGGGTGAGGGTTTTCTCCTCTTGGGGGTTCTCGATTGTGGAGATCCCCTCTCCCCAACCTCTCCCGCAAGCGGGAGAGGTTGGGCAATTCATTCGCGGCTGCACCTCCGCCAATCCGCCCTACGATCGCCCCATCTTCTCGTACTTCTTCACCAGCCGCTCGCGCTTCAGCCGCGACAGCCGCTGGATCCAGAACATGCCGTCGAGCTGGTCGATCTCGTGCTGGTGGCACACCGCGCGCAAGCCCTCCGACTCCTCGGTTCGCGTGTTGCCGTCGAGATCGTGGTAGCTGATCCGCACCCGGAAGTGGCGCTGCACCTCGTCGTTGAGCCCAGGCATCGAGACGCTGCCCTCGCGGTGCATGATCATCTCGGGCGAGGCCCATTCAATCTGCGGATTGACGTAGGTGAGGGGACCATCCCTGGCGTCGAGCTCGAGCACCACGACGCGCAAGGGCACGCCGATATGCGGCGCAGTGATGCCGATGCCGGGCGCGGCGCGCATCGTGTCGAGCAGATCCTGCGCGAGCGCGCGTATGTCGTCGTCGAATGCGGTGACGGGGTGGGCCGGTAGCGCGAGCCGGCGGTCGGGATAGCGGAGGATGGGGCGGATGGTCATGGGAGGCTCCTACCACTCACGGATCGTTGAAGCACGCCCTCTCGAGGAGATTCGCTGCCAATTGGGCCGAAATGATTGCGGTTCCTGTTTGCAAGCCGGACGGGAGGCTACACTGATCCCGTGCAGGCCTCTATGCTGTCGTCTTCAAGCCTGAATATGGGAGTTGCAGTGCTCTCGGACGTTCTCAAGCGCAAGTCGATCTATACCTACTTCAGCCGATCGGCGATGGAGAAGGCGGTCTCCTATCAGGCGCAGGGCCGTGTCTCGAAGCTGAAGGTGAGCGACGACTTGAAGCATGTCACCGCGGAGGTGCGGGGCAGCGGGTCCAACCGATACCAGGTCGATATCGCTCTGACGTTCAGCGGTGACGAGCTCACCAGCCTCGATGGCGATTGCGATTGTCCGATGGACTTCAATTGCAAGCACGTTGCCGCAACGCTTCTGCAGGCCCTGAGCGGCAAGGAGATCGCGGCGCCGGGCTCGCCAGCCGCGCGCGCAATGCCCACGGCACCTCCTGTTCTCTCGTTGGAGCTCACCAACTGGATCGACAGCGTCGGCCGGGCAGCGCGGGGCGGCGCTGGGGATGAGGGCCAATCCTTGCTGTACTGTCTTGAGCCGTCAGAACACACGATGCCGCAGCTGGAATTGTCCTTGCGATCCGTTCGCGTGCTCAAGGCCGGCGGCTTCGCCGGCAATTATACCAGCCCCAGCCTGTACGAGTTCAAGCCAGAGCGGGCGCCTAAATATTTCCGCGATGTCGACATCGAGATCGTGACGCAGGCGGCAGCCGGCACCCGCAGCTATTACGAGCAGGGACCCTATCCGGAGGAGTTGCTGAAGCGGATTGTCGCGACCGGCCGGGCGTTCTGGCTCGATCACAAGCGCGCGCCGCTGAAGTGGGGGGACGCACGCGAGGGAAGGATCGAATGGCAGTCGGCGGGAAAGCGCGGTCTCACACCTCGTCTCCTGGTAGCCGGAGCAATTGCGCTCAATGCGGAGCCGCCGGTCTATGTCGATGAAGCCTCCGGGCTGATCGGACCGGCGCAGCTCGGCCTGCCGCCACGATTGGCCTTTCAGCTCCTGTCCGCTCCAGCCATCCCGCGCGCGCAGGTGGAGGAAGTGTCGCGCCGCCTCGCCCAGAAGCTGCCCGAGCCTCATCATGGCGTTTTGCCCGCGCCGCCGACCGTTGCGGTGACGATCGAAGAAGATCCTCGCCCCGTGCTGCGGCTCCGGCTCGGACACCTCGCGAGCTTCCACTACTACCGCGACAAAGGCGAAGCGCGCGGACCGGCGGCGGTCGCCCGCCTCGGCTTCCGCTATGGCGGGTTCGACATCGATCCGAACCATCGACCGAGCCGGGTGGAGTTGTTTCAGGCCGGACAATTGTTCGCTATCACGCGGCGCCAGGGCAAGGAGAGGCAGGCGCGCAAGCGTTTGGTCGACGTCGGTCTCGTCGACGCGCGAACCGCTTTTCCGGCGCTGGACTTCCGCCATGCCATGGATCTCACGCTGCGCGACCAGGACCGCTGGTTCGAATTTCTCGCGCATCATGCCGAGCAGCTGAAGTCGGAAGGCTTCGAGATCCTGATCGACGACGATTTTCCCTTCCGGCTTGCGGACTCCTCGGGCGATTTCGATGCCGTGCTGGAATCCAGCGGCATCGACTGGTTCGAGCTGGCGCTCGGCATCGACATCGACGGCGAACGCCAGGACCTCGCCCCGCACGTCGCCGCGCTGGTCTCGGCGCCCGACTTCACGCCAGACCGGCTGCGACAACTCGCGGAGAAGGGCGAGCGGTTTTATCTGCCGCTGGCAGACGGCCGCAAGCTGGCGCTGGCACTGGCTGCCGATCGCTTCCTTCCCTTGGTGCTGGCGCTGCATAGCCTGCATCTGAGCGGCACTCTTGCCGATGGCTCGAAGAAGATCAGGCTGTCGCAAGCGGATGTCGTTCCGCTGCTGGGACTGGAGAACGAGAGTTTCGTCTTTTGCGGTGCCGACAATCTGCGCCGCCTCGCCAATCTGCTTCAGCTGCGGGGCTTGGCGACGCCGGACGTTCCGCCGACTTTCCGCGCGACGCTGCGGCCCTATCAAGCCCTGGGCGTCGCCTGGCTCGACCTGCTCCGCGAGAGCGGATTGGGCGGCGTGCTGGCTGACGACATGGGCCTTGGCAAGACGATCCAGATCCTCGCTCTGATCGCGCTGGAAAAACAGCGGGGGCGGCTGACAAGCCCGGTGCTGGTCGTTGCACCGACCAGCCTGATGACCAACTGGTCGGCCGAAGCGCAGAAATTCGCGCCGGATTTGAACGTGCTCGTTCTCCACGGGCCCGACCGCAAGGAGAGGTTCGGCTCCATTTCCGAGCATGATCTCGTGCTGACGACCTATCCTTTGATCGCGCGGGATCGGGAAGTGCTTCTGATGCGGGACTGGTATATCGCCGTGCTGGACGAAGCGCAGACGATCAAGAATCCCGACGCCGCCACCACCCGCTGGCTGCGGGACATCAAGGCCGAGCATCGCTTCTGTCTCACCGGCACGCCCATGGAAAATCACCTCGGCGAGCTGTGGTCGATCATGAGTTTCGCAAATCCAGGCTATCTCGGCGACAAGACGGCGTTCTCGCGCCAATGGCGCACGCCGATCGAGAAGCGCGGCGACAAGATTCGTGCAGCAGCCCTGGCGCAGCGCGTCAAACCCTTCCTGTTGCGCCGGACCAAGACTGAAGTCGCGACGGAACTGCCGCCCAAGAGCGAGATCATTGAGACGATCGTGCTCGAGGGCCCGCAGCGCGACCTCTACGATTCGGTCCGACTGTCGATGTCGCGCAAGGTCCGCCAGGCGATCGCCGAGCGTGGCCTCGCCAAGAGCCACATCGTGGTGTTGGAAGCTCTGCTGAGAATGCGGCAGGCCTGTTGCGATCCGGAGCTGCTGAAGCTGCGTGACGGCGTGGAACGTCCATCGGCCAAGCTCGAGCGCCTGATCGAGATGGTATCGGAGCTGTTGAGCGAGGGCCGGAAGATCATAGTCTTCTCCCAGTTCACCTCCATGCTCGATCTGATCCGGCGCCGCTTCGAGGCCGACGGCCTGCGCTACAGTCTCCTCACTGGCGACACCAAGGACCGGAAAGCCGCGATCGAGGCCTTTCAGAACGGAGCGGCGCAGGTATTCCTCATCAGCCTGAAGGCAGGCGGCGTGGGCCTCAATCTCACCGCTGCCGACACCGTGATCATCTTCGATCCCTGGTGGAATCCCGCAGTCGAGGAGCAGGCCATCGATCGCGCCTACCGAATCGGGCAGGACAAGGCCGTTTTCGTTTACAGACTGGTCGCGGCCGGCACGATCGAGGAGAAGATGGACGAGCTCAAGGCTCGGAAGCGCGCGCTGGCTGACGGCCTGTTCGAGCGCGAAGGACAGATCGCTTCGGCGCTCACCGAGGAGGACGTCAAGGCCTTGTTCGAGGTTTGACCGGGAGCGACGCCGGTGTTTTGCCCGACGGGTCAAATCGCGGCGGGCCGTTGCGAGGCGCCGGCAGCTCGTTCTGTTCGCTCGCTAAGTCCTTGATTGCGCAGCGGCCGGCTACTGTGCATGGGGTTGTTTTCGCGATTTTAGGTCGGCAGATCCGCAAAATAACTTGCGTGATGCTGTCGGCCGCCGCTGTTCCCATTCGTCTTCCCCTCAGACAAGATCATCTTGGGAGACACAAATGATCCAATCCCCCTATCGCTGGGTGATCGTCGCCGCCGGCGGCCTGCTCGGCTGCGTCGCGATCGGCGGCATGTTTTCGCTGCCGGTGTTCCTGCAGCCGATCACCAAGGACACCGGCTGGTCGGTGACCGGCATCTCCAGCGCGATGACGATCGGCTTTCTGGCGATGGCCCTCACCAGCATGGCCTGGGGCACGCTGTCTGATAGGTTCGGGCCGCGGCCGGTGGTGCTGACGGGATCGACCGTGCTGGCGCTCAGCCTGTTCGCCGCGAGCCACGCCACCTCGCTGCTTGCATTCCAGTTCGTGTTCGGCCTTCTGGTCGGCGCGTCCTGCGCTGCGATCTTCGCGCCGATGATGGCGACCGTCACCGGCTGGTTCGACACCCATCGCAGCCTCGCCGTGTCGCTGGTGTCGGCCGGCATGGGCATGGCGCCGATGACGATGGCACCGTTCGCGGCCTGGCTCGTCTCCGGCCACGACTGGCGCACCGCGATGCAGATCGTGGCGCTGGTGGTCGGGGCGATCATGATCCCGGTTTCGTTCCTGGTACGCCGTCCGCCGGCGCTCGCGCAAGGCCCGGCCGCCCCGATGGGCGAGGGGGCCGGGCAGGGCGAGATGTCGAGAAGCGAGGCGCTGCGCTCGCCGCAATTCCTCATCCTGCTCGCGACCAATTTCTTCTGCTGCGCCACCCATTCCGGTCCGATCATCCACACCGTCAGCTACGCCGTGAGCTGCGGCATTCCGCTGATCGCGGCGGTGACGATCTACAGCATCGAGGGGTTTGCCGGCCTCGGCGGCCGCATCGCGTTCGGCCTGATGGGCGACCGGTTCGGGGCCAAGCGCGTGCTGGTCTCGGGCCTGCTGCTGCAGGCGTTCGGTGCGCTCGCCTACGTGTTCGCGCATCAGCTCGCGACCTTCTACGCGGTCGGCGCCATCTTCGGCTTCATCTATGCCGGCACCATGCCGCTCTATGCGGTGATCATCCGCGAGAACTTTCCGCTTCGGATGATGGGCACGGTGATCGGCGGCACGGCGATGGCCGGCAGCCTCGGCATGGCCACGGGCCCGCTTGCCGGCGGTCTGATCTACGACGCCTTCTCCAGCTACGCCTGGCTCTACATCGCCTCCTGGGCGATGGGCCTCGGCGCCTTCCTGATGGCGATGACGTTCAAGCCGTTCGCAAAGCCGCAAGGACAGGTGGTCCCGGCGGCCGCGTGAGCTTCGGATCGAGGCGCGGCGTCAGAGCTGCGCCTCGATCGCGGCCTTGTCGATCACCGACCAGACCTGCCGGATCCTGTCGTTGACGAATTCGTAGAATACGTTCTCGCTGAACGACACGCGCCTGCCGTTGACGGCAAGCCCCAGGAACGTCCCGACCGGCGTGCAATCGAACTGCAGGCGCGCCGCGATGCAGGGCGGGTCTGCGATCAGCAGCGCGATGTCAAAGCGCAGGTCCGGGATCTCGCGAAAATCCCGCTCCAGCATCGCGCGATAGCCGGAGAGGCCGAGCGACCGGGCGTTGTGCACGACGTCGTCATGCACGAACCGGCCGAGCGAGGGCCAATCCTGCCGGTTCAGGCAGGCGATATAGGCGCGGTAGAGATCGGCGAGGTCATTTCGAGTCATGTCGAAGCTCATCGAAGCCCTCTTGGGCTTCGACCCTAACGCGCGAGGCTTGCGAACAGGTCCCGCCTAGAGGCGCTTTTCGAAGAACAGGTCCGGATAGGGATCGTCGTTGAAGCGCGGAATCTCGCGCCAGCCCATCGAGCGGTACAGCTGGCCGGCCTCGGGCAGTGCGCTGTTGGTGTCGAGCCGCAACAGCGCGATGCCGAGCTTGCGTGCGGCGTCCTCGGCTGCGTCCATCAGGCGCCGGCCGAGCCGCAATCCGCGCGCGGCGGGGGCGACCCACAGCCGCTTGATCTCGGCGTAGCCGTGATCCGTTCCCTTCAGGCCGACGCAGCCGAGCGGGAGCGTATCCGACATCGCGACGATGAAGGTGCCGCGCGGGCGGCGCATGTCCTTGGCGTCCGGATCCCTCGAAAGAGAAACGTCGAAGCCTTGGCTGAAGCGGCGGCCGAGCTCGGCATAGTACTCGGCGAGGCAATAGCGGGCTTCGTCGGATCGCGGATCCATTTCATCCAGAGCAATTCGCTCGCGCGTCAGGGTGGAAGCAATCAGGTCCATCGCCGCCAGCAGCGCCTCGCGTTGTGAATGTTGTGCAAGGAAGCCGTCGGCCTGCGCGTTCGATAGCGCCTCATAGGCTGCGAACTCGCGTCGGCCCGTTCGCGTCAATCTTGCGACACGCCGGCGCGCATCGTCCGGATGGGCTTCGGTCTCGACCAGTCCTTCGTCCTCGAGGCTGCGCAAGAGGCGGCTCATCAATCCGGAATCGAGGCCGAGATAGTCGCGAATCTCCGCCACGTCCGAGCGCCCGTGCCCGATCGCATTGAGCACCCGCGCCGCGCCGAGCGGGCGGCCGCGCCCCAGGAACGAGGTATCGAGTGCCCCGACGGCGGAGGTGACGGCGCGGTTGAAGCGGCGAACGCGCGAGATCGGGTCCAGCATGATACCTGACTTTAGTCAGGTATCATCCGGAGGTCAATTCAGCCGGCTCAGCCGAGCCCCAGTTCCCGGCGAGCCTTCCGCGTCAGATTTGCCACGATCAGCGCATGGGCCTGGACGAGATAGCCGGCGAGCTCGGCATCGGGCAGCGAGTTGTTGCCGACGAGCTGCACCCATTTGGCGCGTGCGAGGTACGGTGCCGGCCGCGCCACGCCATGCTCGATCAGCATCGCATAGGCCATGTCCGAGACCTTGAACATGTAGCCGCCGGAGCCTGCGGCAAAGCCGCCACCGAGTGCAAACATCTTGCCGCCGACCTTGAACACGGAGGTGCCTTCCCACTGCACCACCTTGGTGGCGCCTGGCAGGCCCAGGCAGCGTGCTTCGAAATTTCTCGGCGTCATGACGCGAGCGATAGCATGCTGCACGCGACTTGCAACGTCTGGGCGGGAACAGCTGAGGGTTGATGCAGTTGCGCGCCTCTTTGTGAGTTGTGCATATGCCACGGACCGTTACCATGTCGTCGTTCCCCGAGCATGGGAGCAGGCAGCAGGCGGAGGCGACATGAGCGGGCAGGAGCACAAGGTGAAGGGATCGGACCTGTTTGTCGCCGCGCTGGAGAACGAAGGTGTCGACCGCATCTTCGGCGTCCCCGGCGAGGAGAACCTCGATGTGGTGGAATCGCTCCGCACTTCCAAGATCGAGCTGGTCCTGACACGCCACGAACAGGCTGCCGCCTTCATGGCCGCCACGCATGGCCGGCTGACCGGCAAGCCCGGAGTTTGCCTGTCGACTCTCGGCCCCGGTGCGCTCAATTTATCGACGGGCGCGGCCTATGCGCATCTCGGTGCGATGCCGATGATCCTGATCACCGGCCAGAAGCCGATCATGAGCAGCCGGCAGGCGCGCTTCCAGATCGTGGACGTGGTCGCGACCATGAAGCCGCTGACAAAACTGTCGCGGCAGATCGTCAGCGCCTCCAGCATTCCGACCGTGGTGCGCGATGCCTTTCGCGTCGCCATGGAGGAGCGTCCGGGCCCGGTGCATCTCGAACTGCCCGAGGACATCGCCGGCGACGAGGTGCCCGCGGTGCCCGTGATCCCCGTGCATCCCATCGAGATCCCGGTCGCCCATCGTGCCGCGCTCGATCGTGCCGCCGAGATGATCATGGCGGCAAGGCGCCCGCTGGTGATGATGGGCGCGGCGACCAGCCGGCCGCGCTCGACCCACGGTATCGCAAGCTTCGTGCGGCGCACCGGCATTCCGTTCTTCACGACGCAAATGGGCAAGGGCACCGTGCCCGGCGGCACCAATCTCTATATGGGGACCGCCGCGCTGTCGGAGCGTGACTATGTCCATGACGCCATCGATGCCGCCGACCTGATCGTCGCGATCGGCCACGATCCGATCGAGAAGCCGCCCTTCATCATGGGGCCGTCGGGACCGAAGGTCATTCACGTCAGCTACACCTCGGCCAGTGTCGAGCAGGTCTATTTCCCGGACGCCGAAGTCGTCGGTGACGTCGGCCCGAGCCTGGAGCTGCTCGCCGACCGGCTCGAAGGCAAGCTGCCGCAGGCTGCGGCGCTACTGCCGCTGCGCGAGGAGATCCTCGCCCACATCGCCGACCGCGCCACCGAGGCGCGCTGGCCGCCGACGCCGCAACGCATCGTGCACGACATCCGCCAGGTGATTCCGGAGAACGGCATCGTCGCGCTCGACAACGGCATGTACAAGATCTGGTTTGCGCGCAACTACCGCACCCGCGTCGCCAACACGCTGCTGCTCGACAATGCGCTGGCGACCATGGGCGCCGGCCTGCCGTCGGCAATGATGGCCGCGATGCTTTATCCGGATCGCCGCGTGCTCGCGGTCGCTGGCGACGGCGGCTTCATGATGAACAGCCAGGAAATGGAGACGGCGGTCCGCCTCAAGCTCAACCTCGTCGTGCTGGTGCTGGAGGACAATGCCTACGGCATGATCCGCTGGAAGCAGGCCGTCGATCATTTCGCAGATTTCGGCATGACGTTCGGCAATCCGGATTTTGTCCAGTACGCGAAGGCCTATGGTGCCAAGGGCCACCGGATCGAGAGCGTCGACAGCTTTGGCCCGACGCTGGACGCCGCCTTCAAGCAGGGCGGCGTGCATCTGGTCGTGATCCCGATCGATTATTCGGAGAACGTGCGGGTGCTCGTCGACGAGCTGCGGGCGCATGAGAAGACGAAAGCGCGATGACAGCGGTCTCGTACCCCGGACGCAGCGCAGTGCCTCTTCTGCGGTGCGCTGCAGAGCCTGGGCCCATGCGTCGGCAAACTCCGTGGCTTCCTGGGTCCCGGCTCTGCGCCGCAATGCCATCAGCGCGTTTACGCGCGTCTTCGACGCGCTATGGCGTTGCAGCGCGTCCGGGACACGAGAGGAACAACCGCACTTGTTTCGCGCGCCCCGATCGCCGACACTCGCAATCACCCAACCAACCACAGGAATATGAAATGACCCGCGTTCGTTGTGTCACCGAGATGGGCATGGGCGTCGACGTCCACGGCCGGGACGCCACCAAGGCGGCAAAGCGGGCGGTGTCGGACGCGATCCGGCATTCCAGCCTCGGCTTCTTCCGGATGATCGGCAAGACCGCGAACGACATGTTCGTCGACGTCACGATCGGCGTGCCCAACCCGGAGGCCGTGGACAAGGAAGCCGTTGCCAAGGAGCTTCCCTACGGCACCGTGACCGTCACCACGGTCAAGGGCGGGCTGGAGATTCCATCGGCGACGGAAGTCGCCAACGATCCCATCCTGATCGCCAACGCCGCTGTCATCGTCAGCTTCGACAAGGACTAGGCCGGTGTCAGATAGTGATGAGGCGTTGCTGGATCGCCCGATCTGGAGCGCGCTGACGACGAGCCACAAGCATCTGGCCGAGGGCGGACCGCTGGCGTTGCGTTACCCCATCGACATGACGCCGTTCGCCGACATGGTCGACATGTCCCCTGCGAGCTTTGCCGCGCTCCGCGATCTCCTGTCGGGCACGCAGGTCGCTGCGCTGTTCACGCCGGAGCCGGTCGAGATGCCCGCCGGCTTCAGGGTCGTGCTGGCCGAGACCGGCGAGCAGATGATCGGCTCGCCCGCCGACAGTTCGCTGCGCGATGCCGAGATCGTCACGCTGGGGCCGGCCGACGTGCCTGCCATGACGGCGCTGGTCGAGCTGACCAAGCCCGGGCCGTTCGCATCGCGCACCCACGAGCTCGGCACCTTCCTCGGCATCCGCGCCGGCGGCGAGCTGGTCGCGATGACGGGTGAGCGGATGAAGCCGGGAAAGTTCGTCGAGATGACGGCGGTCTGCGTGCATCCCGACCATCGCGGGCGAGGCTACGCTCAGGCACTGCTTGCGGCGGTGGCCCGACGGATCGAAGCGCGCGGCGAAATTCCGTTCCTGCACGTGTTCTCGAACAACAATTCGGCGATCGCGCTTTACCAGCGGCAGGGCATGCGGATTCGCCGTCGGCTGTATGTGACGGCGTTCATGAGGGAAGGATAGGCCGCCCTCCGGGGCGCCCTTCATTTCCTGCGAATATCCGCTATATCCATCCCAACCAAAATTTGGGGGAAACACATGGCCGCCAGGACGATCGATTTTTCCGCCGTGCGGACGGCAATGCAGCGCTACGTCGATCAGGAGATCATTCCGGGCGCATCCTGGGCCGTGCTGCGCGGACGCGAGGTGGTCGATCAGCAATGCGTCGGCTTGGCTGATCGCGAAGCAAGCACGGCGCTGCGGCCCGACCATGTCTTCCGCGCTTTCTCCAACACCAAGATCTTCGTCACCTGCGCAATCATGCTGCTGGTCGAGGAGGGACGCATCGGGCTCGATGACCTCGTCGAGACGGTTCTGCCGCAGCTGGCCAATCGCAAGGTGCTCAAGCAGGGCGCGTCGAGCCTTGCCGATGTCGAGCCGGCCAAAAGCCCGATCACGATCCGTCAGCTCCTGACCCACACGTCGGGCCTCAGCTACGGCATCTTCGATCCCGGCACGGTGCTGTTCAAAGGCTACAACGACGCGCGCGTGCTCAATCCGCTGACGTCGCTCACTGATATGATCGACAAGCTGGCCGATATGCCGCTGTCCTATCATCCCGGCACGGGCTGGGAATATTCCGTTGCTACCGACGTGCTCGGCCGCGTCGTGGAAGTCGTCTCGGGCAAGTCCCTCGATGCCTTCCTCAAGGCGCGTATCTTCGATGTCCTCGGCATGACCGACACCGGCTTCGACGTTCCCGAGGCGCAGCAGGGCAGGCTGGTTGCGCTCTACACTGGCGCCGACGTGCTCGATCCCATGAAGCCGGGCCTCACGCGCGCCGACAATCTGCCGTTTCCGCAGGCCTATCGCCGGCCGTTCCCGCGGCTCTCGGGCGGCGGGGGCCTGGTTTCGACCCTGCCGGACATGCTCGCGCTGGTGCGCGCGCTGCTGCCTGGGTCGGATGCGCTACTGAAGCCGGAAACGCTGCGGCAGATGATGACGAACCAGCTGCCCGCGGGGCAGACCATCCGCTTTGCCAATCTCGGCCCGATCCCCGGCAAGGGCTTTGGCCTCGGCGGCGCCGTCACCTTCGCGCCGACGCCGTTCGATCCGCCGAATTCCACCGGCGAATTTCAGTGGGGCGGCCTCGCCGGCACCCATTGGTGGATCTGCCCGGAGGCCAATACCGCGGGCGTCCTGATGGCCCAGCGTTATATGGGCTTCTGGAATCCATTCTTCTTCGAGTTCAAGCGCCTGGCCTATCAGGCCGTCGGAGGCTGAGCGCGCGAAAAAAATTGCGCGCGCTCGCGAATCCTTTTCGGCCGGAGCGTCCTCTTGATAGTCGAGGCACTTGGCCTCGGCTCATGTCGGAGGATGCGATGGCATTTTACAGGAAGAATATCGGCGGCCTGCACCAGACCGTGCGGATTGCTCTGGGCGTCGCAGTGGCGATTGCGGCCGTGGTTTATCTGGCCGGCGCGGCGGCATGGCTGGTGGCGCTGGGCGGCGCCGGCTTCGCGCTGACCGGCGTCGTCGGCTATTGTCCGATGTGCGCGGTGGCGGGGATCGAGCGAGGGGGCGTGTCGTGAGCGCGGCTGCGATCTCACCAAAGCTGTTCGAGGCCGCGCGGCTCGGCGATCCCCACGCGATCGCCTCGCTGCTCGCCACGGCGCAGCCGGACATCCGCCGCTATGCGCGCCAAACCTGCCGGAGCTCGGCGGATGCCGAGGATGCAACGCAGGAAGCGCTGTGGATCCTGTTCCGCCACGTCGGCACGATCCGCTCGCTGCTGGCGTTTTCCGCGTGGCTGTTCAGTGTGGTTCGCCGCGAATGCCTGCGGTTGGCGCGCCGGGCAGGTATTGCTCCTGCGGTCGATGAGAGTGAGGTTGAGGCCGCATTGCTGCAGCGGCCTGAAGCCGACCTGCGTCTCGACGTGGCCGCGGCGTTCGAAGCGCTGCCGCCGCATTACCGCGACGTCGCGCTGATGCGTGACGTCAAGGAGATGACCATCGATGAAATAGCCATGGCGCTCGGTGCGACCAGGCAGACCGTCAAGGCGCGCCTGCATCGCGCCCGCGCCCTGATGCGCGAATATCTGACGAGGTGAGCCATGACTGATTATCAAAAGCCTGACGATCTGAAATCGGTTCCGGCGTTGATCGCGCTCGCGCCGGTCGAAGCCAACGCGTTCCTGGCCTTCAACCACGCGGTCGAGCGCAAGGACGGATTGATCCCGCCGAAATATCGCGAGCTGATCTCGCTCGCGGTCGCGCTGACCACGCAATGCGCGTATTGCCTCGACGTGCATACGGGGCAGGCGGCCAAGGCCGGTGCAACGCGGGAAGAGGTCGCGGAAGCCGCATTGATCGCAGCGGCGGTCCGTGCCGGCGGCACGCTCGGCCATGCGCTGCTGGCGCAGCGCCTGTTCGAACGGCATCGCGGCGACGAGGAAGCATAGGCGTTGCGGGCGGGAGGCACCACCTCCCGCCCGCTGTCTGCGTCAGTCCTTCCACGGATCGAACTCGCCTTCGCCGGCCATGGCGACGGCGAACGGCCGCAGCGTGTGCAGCACCTTCACGGTGCCGGCATGCTGCGCCAGCACATCGGGCAGGCGGCGATAGGCCATCGGACTCTCGTCGAGGTCGGCACCGATCAGGGTGACGCCACGCTCGTTGAGCCACTGGTCCATTTCCGCGCGCGAGAAGCGGCGCTTGGCTTCCCTCCGTCCGAACATGCGGCCTGCGCCGTGAACGGTCGAATAGAGCGAAGCCTTGGCTTCCGGACTGTCGACGCCTTCGAGAATGACGGCGTCGTCGCCCATGGAGCCGCCGACGAATCCCTTCTGGCCGGGAAACGCCGGGGTCGCGCCCTTGCGCACCACCCACAAATCCTTACCGTCGTGGGTCTCACGCCAGGCGTAGTTGTGGTGGTTGTGCACGCTCTCGGTGACGCTGCCGCCGATGATCTGGCGGACGCGTTCAACCACCCACTCGCGGCCCGCATAGGCGTAGCGCCCGGCGAGCTGCATCGCCGCGATGTAGCGGCGGCCGAGCTCGCTGTCCTCGTCGACCACGGCGGGCGGCACGTTCATGCCGTCCTTGCCGCCGGCGGCCTTGAGGTAGCGCGTCGCGGAGGTGTGCCCGAGACCGCGGCTTCCGAAATGGACGCCGATCCAGACATAGCCCTCCTCGTCGCGCATGAGGTCGACATAGTGGTTGCCCGATCCGACCGTGCCGAGCTGGCTCACCGCCTTCTGGCGGTAAGACTCCATGTCGCTCTCGCGCCAGGCATCGCCGTCGTCGAACAGATCGTGCTCGGCCCGCTCGGCGTTGGCGCGGCCGACGCCGAACGAGATCGTCCTGGTGACGTCGCGGATGATCGTGGGCACGCGGACTGCGATGTCGTCGAAGCGCGTGTCGAGCCGCGCCGCCATGTTGCCGCAGCCGATGTCGAAGCCGACGCCGGAGATGCTGATCTGCTTCTCATAGGCGATGACCCCGCCGACCGGCTGGGCGTAACCGAGATGGCCGTCGGCACAGATCACGCCGGAGACGACGTTGCCGATCGCCATGCAGTTGCGCATCTGGGCGATCGTCGCATCCTCGTGCGGGCCGAACACCTTCAGCGGCGCATTCTCAAAGCGGGCATCCTGCATCCGGAACTCGGCGATCGAGCTCGCGGTCGCATTGGCCTCGCGGGCGAGATGCTCCTTGCGCGCGGCGTCCTTGTACAGGCACCAAGCGGGCTGGCCGCGTCCTTCGCCGACGCGCGAGTCGGGATCGATGCCGGCGGCGAGGCAGAGCTCGCGGGCGCGTTCCATGTAGGGATCGGGTCGTCGCATGGTCGTACGTCCTTGTCATTCCGTGCGCACCATAGCCGGGGCGGGCGCATCATTTCAGAGAATTTGAAGGCCCCGGGCGCGTGTCGCGTCCGGGGCCGTTGTCGTCGCGCATCAGTTCAATGCCGTCTCCGACGCTGCGATCCACGCGACCACGGCCTCGGAGAAGCCGTTGACGCGGGTCCAGGCGCCGTGACCGACACCGTGCTGATACGAGGCCACGTTCACAATGGTGCCGCGCGCCTTGGGCTCGGGCACCTGGTCGTGGCTCTGCTCGTCGGTGAAGACGATCAGGCGATCGCCCTTGCGGTCGATCTCCTTCACGGCCTTGCCGAGATAGGTCCCGCCATGCGCCTGCGAGTTGATGATCGCGTCCCGCAGCGCGAAACCGCGGCGGGGCGGGACCTTCACGACATCATTGCTGAAGGTGAAGATCTCGACCTCGTCGCAGATCTCGCGGGCGAGAATGGCAAGGCCACACGCCGCCTCCGCGCGCGTCATTTCGGACTGTGCGGAGAGCGTTGCGAACATCGAGCCCGACACGTCGATCAGCAGCCGCGTCCGGCCCGGAAGCCGCACATGGTCCTTGACCGACTTGAGCATCGCAGCCTCGAGCTCGGGCTCGAAGTCCGGCGCATAGCGCGCCGCCGTGATGAAGCGATAGGGAAGGATACGATCCGTCCGCATCGCCTCGATCGCGCCTGCAATGGTCTCACGCGGGACCTGCGCGGTCTGCATCAGCCGCAGGTTACGCAGCAGCGCCAGGCCGCCGAGCTTGCGCTCGGCGATCAGCCGCTCGAAGGTCTCGCGCTTGCTCTTGCCGGCCGAGAGCGAAACCTCCCAGGTGTCGGGGGAGGCAAGCTCGCCATCGACGAGCTGCTTCCACAGCTTGGCCTGGTCGGCGTCCTTCGGCTTGGCGTGCACCAGAAACAGCACGTCCCTGATCCGCACCGCGCCGTCGCGATCCCACTTGGCGAGCTGGTAGGCGTCGAACTTGGTCAGCGCGCGGGCAAGGCCTTTCTTGACCTGCGCGGAGACCGGCTGACGCTTGCGCTGCTGCATGGGGCCGAGCGCATCGGCCCAGTAGATCGCGAGCAGCTCCGTCATCTCGTCGGGCCGCTGGATCACCTGGGCAAGCGTGTCGGCGACGAGAGCGCGGTGCTTCTCGCTGCGCGCCATCTCGCGGATGACGAGCAGCGGCGCGTGCCGCAGCTTCATCACCTCCCGCGCCTCGATCGCAAGCTGCGCCACGCGGGCAGGGGCGACCTTGGGCACGAGCACCTTGATGCGGTCGGAGATGGAAACGCCGTCCTCGTAGAACTGGTCCTCCCACAGGAGGCAGTTCATCAGCGCGCGCTTCAGCTCCATCTCGGGCGTGAAGCGCACGGCGCGGGCGCCCTCCCGCGTGAAGGCGCGAACGATCTTGTTGAGCCTGACCATGACGGCCTCCTCTGGTTTGAACGAGAAAGAAATGGATGCCGGGGAATAAGCGAGGCTGCACAGCCCTTGCGGGCTGACGTGCTCTACCAACTGAGCTACGGACTAGCGTCCGGGAGGACTCGAACCTCCGACACCGAAGTAACAGCGCTCTTCACCACCGGCGGTGGGGACGAGACGGACACGATCCGGGAACAGGCGATGCTGAGACGCCGGCCTGCAGCTTACCCTGCAGGCCAGCTAGCGCTCTATCCACTGAGCTACCGGTGCACAGTACACCGGGCGGGATTCGAACCCGCGACCTCTCGATTATCAGTCGAAGTAACAGCGATCTTCACTACGGACCGTGATGGGGTTGGCGGGGAACGGACGATGCTGCTGCTGCCCCATTGGGGCGGTCGTTTTACAGACGAAGTAACAGACATCTTCACCACCGCCAGGCCGATGCTCTCGCATCGGCCGTTGATGGGTACGCTGGGGAACAGGCGATGTCGGCGTCAATGACGACAACACAGGCTATCCTTGCGGACAGATCCTGTGCCGGGCCGCGTGCAAGCCTCTCCCAAGGCCGCATCCCGGTGCGTGTGTCAGGGGCGGGATTCGAACCCGCTTTACCGTGAGAAGTATCCGACATCTTCACCACCAGCGTCGGTTGAGCCGCTGGCATCGCGGCAAACCGAGTTAAAAAAATTCTATCGCGGCGCTGTCGACGCGCCGCATGTTGCGAACCATTTGGGTTCGCTCTGCCATCGGTGTCCGGCTCATCGCCTCGTTCCCTCCGGCAGGCCCCGCGCGCTTGGGCACGCGCATCGTCTGCGCGAGCCCCGAGATCCGGGTCTCTCGTTCCGGCCTTGGCCGGGTCGTTCGATGGGGCCGCGCGGAGGCAATAAAAAACCCTCCGGAGCGGCAGGCTCGGGAGGGTCCGTGAGAAGCGGACGATCGATCTTGCGGTCAGGCAAGATCGCTCCCATGAGCCGGGCATGCAAAGTCGGATAGCGCGAGGCTATTCGGCTTGCTGACAATTCTTTCGTAGCGGTGTGACATCGCTCGGTTCATGGTGTTGGTCGCGAACGGAAGTGTTCGTGAGGGCGCGGGACATACGCCCGCAACTTGCGGCTGTCAAGCGATGTGCGTGCGAAAATTGAAGGTGACGGATGCGTGATGTGCCGAATTATCTCGGTCTCGATGGATTTCGCTTCGGCTGGGTCGCGGCCTGGATCGACGAACGCGGCGATCACGGCTTCGACTATTCAGCGGGCCTGACGCGTCTGCTCGCGATGCCGCATGCGCGTGCGATGATCGACATGCCGATCGGATTGAACGCGTGCGGTTATCGTGAGTGCGATCTGCGCGCACGCGAGCTGGTCGGTCCCGCCGTGTTTCTCGGTGCACGTCGCAACCTCTGGACATTTCCCGACATGGCGGCGGCCAATCGCCACTATTGGAAGCACGAAGGCATGGGCAGGGGCGTGTCGGCGCAGCTCTGGAATATCAGGGACAAGATGCGAGAGGTCGACGACTTCATGACGCTGGCGCGGCAGGCGACGATTGGCGAAGCGCATCCGGAATTGGTGTTCTGGAATCTGGCAGGGCAGGTGCGGCTTGAACCGAAGACATCACCGCGCGGCCGCGAGCAGCGCATTGCGCTGCTGAGAGATCGCGGCTTCACCAAGATCGAGCGATGGCTGACGCTTCGCCACGGCACCGGCATCGGCCGCGACGATCTCATCGATGCCTGCGCCTGCGCGGTCGCAGCGCGCGACAGCACGCAGCGCGTCGGCGGGGACGATCTCGATCCGCGCGGGCTGCGGATGGAGATCAATTACTGAACCGGGGACTGCCCGGCCTCATGTCGGGAAAAAGAGGCAATTTATTCGAAGCTTGCAGGAACTGCCGGCGGCCGATCTGCGTTCCCCCTTCGAACAACAGGACTGAGAAGCTCGTGCGATGAATGATGTCAGTCAGTTCGCGACCGCGATGCTCGCGCTAGTTTTCACCGGAGCACTGCTCATCACCGGCCAGCTCTTTATCGAGCAACGCGCCCAGCGCGATGCGGTGCACGCCACCAACCATGTGCTGAAGCGATTGTAATCCGATTGACTCCTCGACCTTGCGCCGTTCGCCCGCTCGCCTAGATTAGGCGGCATCTCACGAACGCAGCCGGAGTCCCGATGTCCGATCTGTCCGCCTTTCCCATCACCAAGCGCTGGCCGGCCAAGCATCCCGAGCTGCTCCAGCTCTATTCGTTGCCGACGCCGAACGGCGTCAAGGTTTCGATCATGCTGGAGGAGACCGGACTTCCCTATGAGGTGCATCTGGTCGATTTCGGCAAGGACGATCAGAAGACGTCCGAGTTTCTCTCGCTCAATCCGAACGGCAAGATCCCGGCGATCCTCGATCCCAACGGTCCCGGCGGCAGGCCGCTGAAGCTGTTCGAGTCCGGCGCGATCCTGCAATATCTCGCGGAGAAGACCGGCAAGCTGTTGCCCGAGGATGCTGCGCGCCGCTACCAGACGCTGCAATGGTTGCACTTCCAGATGGGCGGCGTCGGGCCGATGTTCGGCCAGGTCGGCTTCTTCCACAAATTCGCCGGCAAGGATTTCGAGGACAAGCGGCCCCGTGACCGCTACGTCGCCGAAGCCAGGCGCCTGCTCGGCGTGATGGACGCGCACCTCTCCGGCCGGCAATGGTTCATGGACGACGACTATAGCATTGCCGACATCTCCATGCTCGGCTGGGCGCGCAATCTGATCGGCTTCTATGGTGCCGGCGACCTCGTCGAGTTCACCCAGTTCAAGTCGGTCGGAGCCTGGCTCGAACGGGGACTTGCGCGACCGGCGGTGCAGCGCGGGCTGAACATTCCGGAGCGGCCGTAGTTCAGGTCAGCGCCTTGTAGGTCATGTAGGCCGCCATCAGCGAGACGAGCGCGATCATGGCCCGGCGGAGCACCGATCGGCTCACGCCGTTGGCCAAGCGTGCGCCGAGGTCGGTGCCGATCCAGAGGCCGGCGAGAATGCCGATGATGGCCGGCCAGCCGACCATGAGCCCCTTGCTCCAATAGATCCAGGCCGGTGGAAGATTCGTCGGGACCACCGAGAAGACGAGGCTGACGAACTGCGCCTGATGCTGTGGCACGCGAAGTCCGGCGGCGAGGCCGACGGTGATCGCAAGGCCGCCGCCGATGCCCATGAAGCCGGAGGAAAAGCCTGCAATCGTGCCGATCAGGACCAGCGGCAGCCAGTGAAGGTCATCGCGGTTACCCGCTTCAAAGCTGCCGTCTTTGCGGTCGCGGCGCAGGATCAACAGCACGATCAGCGCGACCAGATAGACGACGTAGGTCCATTGCAGGACGGAGTCGGAGACCGCGGTCGCGGCATAGCCGCCGCCGGCGCCGCCGATCACAAATCCCAAGCCGATCCAGATGATCCACGGCAGGGGGCTGCGATTGCCGCCTTGCCAGTAGCGGCGTATTCCGGCGAGACCCGTCGGCGGAATTTGCGCGATCAGCGAGGTGCCCTGGGCAACGTGTTGCTCGGCCCCGAGCAACAGCACGGAGAAGATCACGAGGCCGCCGCCCGGGCTCGTACCCGTGAAGCCCGACGCCAGCCCGGCGACCAGGCCGACGCCGCCACCGGCGAGGAGCTCGTGAAGCCACGACATGGCCTACGTCCTGGCTCGTCGCCTGACATCGGGCTTCGTCGTGCGAAACCCTTCGATCACGGTGGCGACAGCCGCCATGCAGGCCTCGACGTCGACATCCTCGCCCCAGCATTTCTGCAGCACAAATCCCTGGAAGATCGCGATCAGCACCCGCGCGATGGCGTCCGCGCCGAGATTAGGCTTGATGAGGCCGTCATGCTGGCCACGCTCGACCAGCGCGACGATCAGCGCGCGCGGCATGTCGATGCCTTCGACGACGCTGTTGCGGACGCGGCGGTTGCGCAGGGCCTCGGCCCATCCATGAATGCCGACGCGGCGGCGCGCTTCGCCGGCGGGATCGGTGAGCCATTGCGCGTAGACGCGCACCAGCGCGTGAAGTCCCTCGATCGGATCGCCTGATCCCTGCGCGACCGAATTGAGCACGGCTTCGCGGCGATGCCGGTCATCGGCCAGCGCCTCGATCAGATCGTCCTTGCTCTGGAAATAGAGATAGACCGCGCCGTGGCTCAAGCCGGATCGCTTGACGATGTCGGCCATGCCGGTCTGGTGAAAGCCGTCCTCGGCGAAACAGGCGAGGGCGGCTTCGAGGATCTGCTGCCGCCGGCTTTCCCGCTGCTTATCGCTGATCTTGGGCATTGGCCGTCCCTAAATAACTGACCGGTCGATCGTCTTAAGGCGCGGGCTGAGCGCGGCACCTGAACCCGTACACATTATAAAAAACGATCGATCAGTCATTTTTATCGCCAAGAAGAGGCTGGGTCAAGTCTGTGCCGCCGAACGGGCCCGAAATGAGGAAGGTCATGCCATGGCGAATGCCGGCGAAGGCCGCTGCCGCCTGAGCTGCCAATCGCTAGAACAACCGTCCGCCGTTCGGCACGGGCTTGCTCGGCTGCACCAGCACGACCTTGCCGTCGGCGTCGGGGAAACCGAGCGTCAGCACTTCCGAGACGACCGGCCCGATCTGGCGCGGCGGGAAATTGACGACGGCCGCGACCTGTTGCCCGACCAACGTCTCGAGCGGATGGTTTTCGGTGATCTGGGCCGAGCTCTTGCGCACGCCGATGGCGGGTCCGAAGTCGATCCATAGCCGAAACGCCGGCTTGCGCGCCTCGGGGAACGGCTTGGCGTCGACGATCGTGCCGACGCGGATATCGACAGCCAGGAAGCTGTTGAAGTCGATGGTCGGCGCGGCGGCGGCTGCGGGATCGTGCGTGACGTGCATGGGATGTCCGTTCGGCGAGTCGGTGTCGGTGGCGATATTGTCGCGCGAGGCGGAGTTTCGTACAACGCCGCAGCCGAAGCACCACGCATGCGCGAGGAACTGGTCTTGCCCAACATCATCTACGGCATCAAGAACTGCGACACCATGAAGAAGGCGCGCGCCTGGCTCGACACGCATGACGTCGCGTATGAATTCCACGACTACAAGACGGCGGGCGTGGAGAAGGACAAGCTCAAGCAGTGGAGCGACAAGGTCGGCTGGGAGACGCTGCTCAATCGCGCCGGGACGACGTTCAAGAAGCTGCCCGATGCCGACAAGGAGGGCCTCAGCGAGAAGAAGGCGCTGGCCCTGATGCTAGCGCAACCATCTATGATCAAGCGGCCGGTGCTGGAGATTCGCGGCAAGCTGCTGGTCGGCTTCAAGCCGGATGTCTACGCCAAGGAGGTCGGCGCCAAATCGCGATGACGCTTCATCCAGGTCTCGTCGGGCTTTAGTTCAGCTCGATGATCTCGGTGGGGATGCCGGCATCCGGCTGGTCCGCAAATTCGACGACTTCGGCCGCCGCAATGCGGCCAGGCGCTCGATGAAACAGCTCCTGATCGATCACGGCGCGAAGCTTCGGACGCGGTAGCGCGTCATTTCCGCGCATCAGATTCTTGATCTCGAAGCCGCCGTCCTCGCAGAAGGTCTTGACTGAAGCGATGACGTGACAGACCTTGCCGTCGGTCTGGAAAGGCAGCAGCAGCCGTTCATAAGCGACGATGCGCCCGTAGATGTCGTCGACGTCGGCAACGCTGTAGACGGGCAGCCCGCGCGCCACGCATTCGTAATAGATCGGCATCACGTAGGGCGCGAGTCTCGGCCCGAGATAGTCGTCGAGCAGCACGCCCTTGCCGGTATGTCCATAGGCACGCGAGATGCGCGTGTTTTCGCTCTGGATGGTGAGCCGCGGCACCGGCGTCGAAGCGTCCACCGTATAATAGATGAGATCGGACAGCTCTTCCTCGAGCCGCGCAGGCTGATACTCCCAGACCGCGGGTGCGATCCGCTCGCGCGCATAAAGTCGCAGCCACGTGTTCAGGAGATCACGTTGCCTGATCGACTTGACGACGGACGGAGCGGCGCTGGTGAAATCCAAGACAATATTCCCAGACCATCAAGACCCGCGCATGATCGCGCTTGCGGGAAAATTTTTGATGAAGGCTGGCGCCCGGAACGAAAGACCGTTAACGACGACTTGACGACCGGCGCCTTTGCGAACCGGGAGGCCGGGCAGGCACGACATCAACGCCTCCGACTAAGGGAGCATTTGTATCCCAGCCGGAGGCCTGATCTGCTCAGCTTTCCGCCTTGCCTAACCCCCGTCACCTCCGGCATATTCCGCGCCCGGAGAGGGCGTTCCGGATGGGCTCCAAGGATTGGCTCCAAGGACTAGATCCAAGGCCTCCGGAAAGTCGAAGCAACAAGCACAGCCACGCAGCTGGCGCGGGCAGGGGGAAATTTGTTTGGCCGATGAGTTTATTCTCGAAACGGAAGGCTTGACCAAGGAGTTCGCGGGCTTCTTCGCTGTCCGCGACGTTGCGCTCAAGGTTCGCCGTGGAAGCATTCATGCGTTGATTGGCCCGAACGGGGCCGGCAAGACCACCTGCTTCAATCTTCTGACCAAGTTCCTCAAACCGTCTGCCGGAAAAATCCTGTACAAGGGGCAGGACATTACCGCGATGGCGCCCGCCGACGTGGCTCGGATGGGGCTTGTCCGCTCGTTCCAGATTTCGGCGGTGTTTCCGCATCTCACCGCGCAGGAGAACGTCCGTGTCGCGCTTCAGCGCCAGCACGGCTCGTCGTTCGATTTCTGGCGCTCCAAGTCGGTGCTCAACCGCTTCAACGATCGCGCACGCGAGCTCTTGAGCGATGTCGGCCTCAGCGAATTCGCCAACACGCCCGCGGTCGAGATGCCCTATGGACGCAAGCGCGCACTTGAGATCGCAACGACGCTCGCGCTCGACCCTGAGATGATGCTGCTGGACGAGCCGATGGCCGGTATGGGCCACGAGGACATCGACAAGATCGCGGCGCTGATCAAGCGCATCTCCGCGAAATATACCATCCTGATGGTCGAGCATAACTTAAGCGTCGTGGCGAACCTCTCTGACATCATCACCGTGCTGACGCGCGGGCAGGTGCTCGCGCAGGGCCACTACTCGGAGCTCACCAAGGACGAGCGCGTCAAGGAAGCCTATCTGGGAGCCGGTCATGCCTGACACTGCGATCGCCGAGGCTCCGGCCAAGGCCGCGACCGGCGGAAACATCCTTCAAGTCCGCAACCTCGAAGCATGGTACGGCGAGTCTCACATCCTGCACGGGATCAACTTCGACGTGAATGCGGGCGAGGTCGTCACCCTTCTCGGGCGCAACGGCGCCGGCAAGACGACCACGCTGAAGTCGATCATGGGCATCATCGGCAAGCGTACCGGGTCGGTGAAGTTCAACAACCAGGAGATCATCCGCGCGACCTCCGACAAGATCGCGCGCAGTGGCATCGCGTTCTGCCCGGAGGAGCGGGGCATATTCTCCAGCCTCGACGTGCGCGAGAATTTGATGCTGCCGCCGGTGGTCCGTGAAGGCGGATTGCCGCTCGAGCAGATCTTCGAGTTGTTCCCGAACCTGAAGGAGCGGCTCAACAGCCAGGGGACCAAGCTGTCCGGCGGCGAGCAGCAGATGCTCGCGATCGCGCGCATCCTGCGCACCGGCGCGAGCTTCCTGATGCTGGACGAGCCGACCGAGGGCCTTGCCCCCGTCATCATCCAGCAGATCGGCCACACCATCGCGCGGCTCAAGAAGGAAGGTTTCACGATCCTCCTGGTCGAGCAGAATTTCCGCTTCGCATCCACCGTCGCCGACCGTTACTACGTGGTCGAGCACGGCAAGATCATTGACGGGTTTTCCAATGCCGAGCTTGCCGCCAACATGGACAAGCTCCACACCTATTTGGGTGTCTAGAGCATGATCTGAAACCGGCGGGCCGCGCTATCATGATCCGTGTGGCGGTTTTCCGGGACAATCGTGCTCAGACAGAAGAACTGCCAACGAGAAAATTCAAAAAGGAAGTTGCATGAAGACGAAGTCGATTGCATCGTTGTTGCTGACCACCGCGCTCACCTTCGCCGTCACAGGCGTCGCGTCCGCGCAGGACAAGACCGTCAAGATCGGCGCGCTGTCCGATCAGTCCGGTCTCTATGCCGATCTCGGCGGTCCCGGCTCGACCCTCGCCGCCCAGATGGCCGTCGAGGATTCCGGCCTGGCTGCGAAGGGCTGGAAGATCGACATCATCTCCGGCGACCACCAGAACAAGCCCGACATCGGCACTGCGATCGCGCGGCAGTGGTTCGACGTCGACAAGGTCGACATCATCGTCGACGTGCCGAATTCCGGCGTGGCGCTCGCCGTCAACAACGTCGTCAAGGAAAAGAACGGCGTCTACATCAATTCGGGTGCGGCGACCTCCGACCTCACCAACGCGCAGTGCTCGCCCAACACCGTGCACTGGACCTACGACACCTACATGCTGGCCCACACCACCGGCCAGGCGCTGGTCAAGGCGGGGGGCGACAGCTGGTTCTTCCTGACCGCGGACTACGCCTTCGGTGCGGCGCTCGAGCGTGACACCACGGCGGTCGTCACCGCCAACGGCGGCAAGGTGATCGGCGGCGTCAAGCATCCGCTGAACACGCCGGACTTCTCGTCCTTCCTGCTCCAGGCGCAGTCCTCCAAGGCAAAGATCATCGGTCTTGCCAATGCCGGCGGCGACACCACCAACACGATCAAGCAGGCGGCCGAGTTCGGCATCGGCAAGGGCGGTCAGAAGCTCGCGGCGCTCTTGCTCTTCCTCACCGACATCAAGGCGATCGGGTTGGAGACGGCGCAGGGCCTCAACTTCACCGAGACGTTCTACTGGGACATGAACGACCAGACCCGGGCGTTCTCGAAGCGCTTCGCCGAGAAGATGAAGAACAACGCGCCGCCCACCATGGTGCAGGCCGGCGTCTATGCGGGCGTGCGTCACTATCTCAAGGCGCTGGACGCGCTCGGCGGCAATCCGCATGACGGCGTCAAGATCGTGGAGAAGATGAAGTCGATGCCGACGGAGGACGATCTGTTCGGCAAGGGCGAGATTCAGCCCAACGGCCGCACCATCCACAGCGCCTATCTGTTCGAGGTGAAGAAGCCCTCGGAGTCCAAGGGACCGTGGGACTTCTACAAGCTGGTCGGCACGGTGCCGGGCGACCAGGCCTTCACGCCGCTGTCCGAAAGCAAGTGCGCGCTGTTGAAGAAGTAAGACAACGGCCCGCAGTCCTCTGAGGCTTGCGGGCGACTTTCAAGGGAACGCCGAAGGGATCGGGTGCGGGATCGATGCAGGCTCTATACGCTCAGCTACTGGTGGGATTGATCAACGGCTCGTTCTACGCGCTGCTCAGTCTCGGGCTTGCCGTGATCTTCGGCATGCTCAACATCATCAATTTCGCCCATGGCGCGCTCTACATGATGGGCGCCTTCGTCGCCTATTTCCTGCTGAACAACGATTATCTCAGTATCGGCTACTGGCCGGCATTGATCATCGCTCCGATTGTCGTCGGCATCTTCGGCATGATCCTGGAACGGACCATGCTGCAATGGCTGACGGGGCTCGATCACCTCTACGGCCTGCTGCTGACCTTCGGCATTGCGCTGATCGTGCAGGGCGTGTTCCAGAACTACTTTGGATCGTCCGGCCTGCCTTACGCCATTCCGGACCAGCTCAAGGGCGGCATGAATCTCGGCTTCATGTTCCTGCCGGTCTATCGCGGCTGGGTCGTCGTGTTTTCCCTGATCGTCTGTATCGCCACCTGGTTCCTGATCGAGAAGACCCGGCTCGGCGCCTACCTGCGCGCCGCCACCGAAAACCCGACGCTGGTGCGGGCCTTCGGTGTCAACGTGCCGCGCATGATCACGCTCACTTACGGTCTCGGCGTCGGACTTGCCGCGCTCGCCGGCGTGCTCTCGGCGCCGATCAACCAGGTGCGGCCGCTGATGGGCGCCGACCTCATCATCGTGGTGTTCGCGGTGGTCGTGATCGGCGGCATGGGATCGATCATGGGCTCGATCATCACCGGCTTCGCGCTCGGCGTGATCGAGGGTCTGACCAAATATTTCTACCCCGAGGCCTCCAACACCGTCGTGTTCGTGCTGATGGTGCTGGTGCTCTTGGTGAAGCCAACGGGATTGACGGGAAGGGCGGCCTGATATGACAGCCTTGACGGACGACGCGCTGCCGGTGACCCCGCGTGCAATGCGCGACGAGATGATCGTATTCGTGGTGATGGCGCTGCTGCTGGCCTCGGTGCCATTCACGGGAGTCTACCCGTTCTTCGTGATGCAGGCGCTGTGTTTCGCGCTGCTCGCCTGCGCCTTCAATCTGCTGATCGGCTATGGCGGCCTGCTGTCGTTCGGCCACGCGATGTTCTTAGGGACGGCCGGCTATTGCAGCGCGCATGCGCTGAAGGTGTGGGCGTTGCCGCCGGAGCTCGGCATCCTCGTCGGCATCGCCGGTGCTTTCGTGCTCTCGATCATCACCGGCTATATCTCGATCCGCCGCCAGGGCATCTATTTCTCGATGATCACGCTGGCTCTGTCACAGCTCCTGTACTTCATCTACCTCCAGGCCCCGTTCACCCACGGTGAGGACGGCATCCAGGGCATCCCGCAGGGACACATGTTCGGCGTGTTCGATCTCTCCAAACCGACGGTGCTCTATTACGTCGTGCTGGTCGGGTTCCTCGCCGGCTTCCTCTTGATCTTCCGCATCATCAACTCGCCGTTCGGCGAAGTCCTGAAGGCGATCCGCGAGAACGAGCCGCGCGCGATTTCGCTCGGCTACCGGACCGACCAGTACAAGTTCCTGGCCTTCGTGCTGTCCGGGACGCTGGCCGGCTTCGCCGGCGCCCTGAAAGTGTTCGTGGCGCAGAACGCCTCGCTCACCGACGTGCATTGGTCGATGTCGGGCGAGGTCGTGCTGATGACGCTGGTCGGCGGCCTCGGCACCATTTTCGGTCCCGTGGTCGGCGCCTTCGTGATCATCGCCATGCAGCAATACCTCGCCGGCTTCGGCCAGTGGGTGACGGTGATCCAGGGCTCGATCTTCGTGATCTGCGTGCTCACCTTCCGCCGCGGCGTCATCGGCGAAATCGCGCATTACTTCCGACGATCACTCTAAATCATTGATATCTCGCCAGTTTTACTGGCACGATAATCCGGTGGATGATCCGGCTCCGCGGGCGTGAGATGACACGCACGCGGATCGAAAATGGTCTATGACAGTTTCATGACGGCCCTGACGGGCCGGGCCATTTCCAACCGGTAGCCTATCCCCATGATGCGATGGTTTCGCGCGTTCCTGCCCAAGGAAGAACGGTTCTTCGACCTGTTCGATCGGCATATCCAGACGGTGATCCAGGGGTCGATCGCGCTGCAGGGCATGCTCAACGGAGGCGAGGAGACGCCGGTCTATTGCCAGCGCGTCAACCAGTTCGAGAACGATGCCGACAACATCACCCGTGAGGTGCTGACGGCGGTGCGCCGCACCTTCATCACCCCGTTCGACCGTGGCGATATCAAGAACCTCATCACGTCGATGGACGACGCCATCGACCAGATGCAGCAGACGGCCAAGGCCGTGATGCTGTTCGAGGTCCGCAGCTTCGAGCCGCCGATGCGCGAGATCGGCGGACTTCTGATCGAATGCGCCAATCTGGTCGGCCGTGCGCTGCCGCTGATGCAGTCGATCGGCCCGAACGTGGCCATGCTGACCGCCATCACGGAAGAGCTCGGCAAGCTGGAGGGCCGCGTCGACGATCTCCATGACATCGGGCTGAAGGAACTGTTCCTCAAGCATCGCGAAGGCAATGCGATGGATTTCATCGTCGGCGTCGAGATCTACGACCACCTCGAGAAGGTGGCCGATCGCTTCGACGACGTCGCGAACGAGATCAACAGCATCGTCATCGAACAAGTTTAGGGCGGGGTTGCCGTGGATGCCGCGTTGGGTCTTCCCGTCCTGGTCGGCTTGATCGCCGTCGCGCTGCTGTTCGATTTCCTGAACGGCCTGCACGACGCGGCCAATTCGATCGCGACCATCGTCTCGACCCGCGTGCTGCGGCCCCAATTCGCGGTGTTCTGGGCTGCGTTCTTCAATTTCGTCGCCTTCATGGTGTTCGGGCTGCACGTCGCCCAGACCATCGGCACCGGCATCATCGATCCCGCGATCGTCGATGCCCAGGTGATCTTCGCGGCGCTGGTCGGCGCCATCGTCTGGAACCTCGTGACCTGGGCGCTGGGCATCCCGTCCTCGTCCTCGCATGCGCTGATCGGCGGGCTCGTCGGCGGCGGCATGGCCAAGGCCGGCATCTCCGCGGCGGTGTGGAGCGGCTTGACCAAGACGGTGCTGGCGATCGTGCTGTCGCCGCTGGTCGGCTTCCTGCTCGCGATGATGCTGGTTGCGATCGTGTCCTGGGCCTCGGTGCGCTCGACGCCGTTTGCGGTCGACCGCGCCTTCCGCATCCTGCAATTTGCCTCCGCCTCGCTTTATTCGCTCGGCCATGGCGGCAATGACGCGCAAAAGACCATGGGCATCATCGCGGTGCTGCTGTATTCGCAGGGCCATCTCGGCAGCGACTTTTCGGTGCCTTTCTGGGTGGTGCTGTCCTGCCAGGCGGCGATGGCGCTGGGCACGCTGATGGGAGGCTGGCGCATCGTCCGCACCATGGGACTGCGCATCACGAAATTGACGCCGATGCAGGGCTTTTGCGCCGAGACGGGGGGCGCCGCGACCCTGTTCATGGCGACCTATCTCGGGGTTCCCGTCTCGACCACCCACACCATCACCGGCGCCATCGTCGGCGTCGGCGCGGCGCGGCGCGTCTCGGCCGTGCGCTGGAACGTGGCAAGCTCGATCGTCTATGCCTGGGTGATCACGATCCCGGCCTCGGCCATCGTCGCGGCGCTGACCTGGTGGGCGGTCCAGCTCTTCGTCAGGTAACGAGCTTCAGCCCGACGATCCCGGCCACGATCAGCCCGATGCTGGCGAGGCGGAGCGCCGTGGCCGGCTCCCCGAACAGGATGATGCCCAGCGTCGCGGTACCGACCGCGCCGATGCCGGTCCAGACCGCATAGGCGGTTCCGACGGGCAGCGTTTTGAGGGCGAGGCCGAGCAGGATGACGCTGCCGGCCATGGCCGCGAGCGTGACGACGGAGGGAACGAGCTTGGTAAATCCCTCGGTATATTTCAGGCCGATCGCCCAGGTGATTTCGAGAAGGCCGGCGACGAACAGGATGCTCCAGGCCATGACGACCCTCCATTCACGGCAGGGCCGTCCCCGCAGGCAGATGCTGATGAGCAGGAGGGCCGTCCCTCCCAAGACTATTTTATCAGATCCGATATGGGGCTGGCCGGAAGGCTCCGCAATCACCAAATGAGGCTTGATCAGGCCCAGTTTCCCTGCCAAACGCTCCCGCCATGTCCGACATCGCCGCCACCACCGCCGAATCGCCGGCCCGTTCCCCGCTTGCCGCTGAAGTGGCGCGGCGGCGGACTTTTGCGATCATCTCGCATCCTGACGCCGGCAAGACCACCCTGACCGAGAAGCTGCTGCTGTTCGGCGGCGCCATCAATCTCGCCGGCCAGGTCAAGGCCAAGGGCGAGCGGCGAAACACGCGCTCGGACTGGATGAAGATCGAACGCGAGCGCGGCATCTCGGTCGTGACCTCGGTGATGACCTTCGAGTTCGAAGGCCTCGTGTTCAACCTGCTGGACACGCCGGGCCACGAGGACTTTTCGGAAGACACCTATCGCACCCTGACGGCGGTGGACTCCGCGGTCATGGTGATCGACGCCGCCAAGGGCATCGAGGCGCGCACCCGAAAGCTGTTCGAGGTTTGCCGCCTGCGCGACATCCCGATCATCACGTTCATCAACAAGATGGACCGCGAGAGCCGCGACGTGTTCGAGCTGCTCGACGAGATCGAGAAGACGCTGGCGCTCGACACCACGCCGATGACCTGGCCGGTCGGCCGCGGTCGTGACTTCCTCGGCACCTATGACGTCGTCAATGGCGGCGTGCGCCTGCTCGAAGGCGGCGGCGCCAAGACCGGCGCGGCGCAGCAGATCGAGATCGAGGAACTGGCCAAGCTCAATGCCAATCTCGATGTCTCGGCGGTAAAAGACGAGCTCGAGCTCGTCACCGAGGCCTCCAAACCGTTCGAGCTCGAAGCGTTCCGCGAGGGACATCTGACGCCGGTCTATTTCGGCAGCGCGCTGCGCAATTTCGGCGTCGGCGATTTGCTGGAAGGTCTCGGCAAGTTCGCGCCCGAGCCGCGCGCGCAGGACAGCGACCAGCGCAAGGTCGAGGCGACCGATCCACGCATGAGCGCCTTCGTGTTCAAGATCCAGGCCAACATGGATCCGAACCATCGCGACCGCATCGCCTTCGCGCGCCTCTGCTCGGGCAAGCTCAGCCGCGGCATGAAGGCCAAGCTGGTGCGTACCGGCAAGAGCATGCCGCTGTCGAGCCCGCAATTCTTCTTCGCCCAGGACCGCTCGGTCGCCGACGAAGCCTTTGCCGGCGACGTCGTCGGCATTCCCAATCACGGCACGCTGCGCATCGGCGACACCCTGACCGAAGGCGAGGATTTCAACTTCGTCGGCGTGCCGAGCTTCGCGCCGGAAATCGTCCGCCGCGTGCGTCTCACCGACGCGATGAAGGCGAAGAAGCTGAAGGAAGCGCTGCAGCAGATGTCGGAAGAGGGCGTGGTGCAGGTGTTCCGCCCGCGCGACGGCGCACCGGCGCTGGTCGGCGTGGTCGGCGCGCTGCAGCTCGACGTGCTGAAGGCGCGGCTGGAGGCGGAATATTCCCTGCCGGTCGAGTTCGAAGTCAGCGAGTTCCAGCTGGCGCGCTGGGTCTCCTCGGAGGACCGCAAGAAGCTCGATGCCTTCATCGCCGCCAACACCTCCAGCATCGCCGACGACGTCGACGGCGATCCCGTTTATCTGGCACGGAACGAGTTCTATCTCGGCTACACCAAGGAGCGCGCCGAGGGCATCGAGTTCACCAACGTCAAGGACGTCAAGAAGAAGGGGTAGGGCGCGCGCTGCCGGCGTGGCCTCCGCGGCAATAGGCTCCGCCGCCGACCTCACCCTCCGCTGTCATTCCCCGCCACCGGGTCTCGCTTTCGGCGAGCCCGATGACAGGCTCCGGCGGGGAATCCAGTACGCCGCAGCCCGTCGATTCAATCAGGTCCGGTCAAACCGGAGGATGACGGCGCGGGCATGTGAACACGCGTGGACTTGACGCGTTCATGGACAATGCCACCTTCACTCGTGTGACACCGAGTTCATTCCATGTGGCGCGGCTTCCTTGTTCTCTTCCTGCTGGCGACATCAGCGATCGCCGCGGACGCGCGCCCGCGCCAGATCAATCCGATCCCGTTCGCGCATGAGCCGTGCAGCGTGCTCGACGGCCGACCCTGCACACCGTCCTATTGCAGCCCGCTCGAGCCCGGCCCCTGTATCCCCGAGATAGACTATCCCTATGGGCAAAATCTTCAGCTGACGATCGAAAGCGTGCCGTCCGAGGCCGATCGCGCCAAATACCGGAAGCCGGATCACGATCTCGACACGATCGGCGACCTCTTCGCCGAGTTGCGCACCTGCTGGTCACCGCCGGCGGACAATGCGAGGGCGGGCATGCAGATGGCGGTGCGCTTCAGCTTCAACAAGGCGGGCGGCCTGATCGGGCCGCCGCGATTGACCTTTGCAACGGCGGGCGTGCCGGCGGATATCCGCACCAGCTATCTCAATGCGATCAATTCATCGTTGAAGGCCTGTCTACCGCTGAAATTCACCAGTAACCTCGGTGGTGCCCTGGCGGGGCGGCCGATCGCGATCCGCTACGTCGACAACCGGCAGATTGGTCAGTAGCGCATCAGTTGCGACCGGCGGTCAATCGATGATACCTCAGAGCCGGGGGCTGCTTTGCGGGGAGGATGTCGTGGGTCTGCTGGTCATGATCCTGGGGTTGGTGCTGTTCTTTGCCACCCATGTTTTCACAACGAAACGAGACGCGCGCGCGCAGGCGATCGCGAAGCTGGGCGAGGGGACTTACAAGATCCTCTACGCGCTGGTCTCGTTCGCGGGGCTCGCGCTGATCATCTGGGGCTTTGCCCATTACCGCAGCTCCGGCTGGATCGACGTCTGGTATCCGCCGAAGGCGATGAAGCACATCACGATCGCCTTGATGCTGCCCGCGGTGATCATGGTGGTCGCCTCCTATTTGCGCGGTCGCATCTACGCGACGCTGAAGCATCCGATGCTGGCCGGTATCAAGCTGTGGGCGGCGGCGCATCTTTTGGCCAATGGCGATCTCGGCTCCATGATCCTGTTCGGCTCGTTCCTGGGCTGGGCGGTCTATGACCGCATCTCGCTGAAGCATCGCACCGACGCCGGCGGACCGCCGATCCCGGTCGGTGGGGTCACCAACGATCTGATCGCCGTCGCAGTTGGCATCGTCGCCTATCTCGCGCTGGCGTTCGCGTTCCATCCGGTCGTGATTGGCGTTCCCGTGATCGGCGTCTAGCCGGTCGGCACAAGACCTGATCGGGATATCCGTGCGCGGAAGGTGAGAACACAACAAGCCGAGGGCGTTTCGATGGACTGGTCGCAATCTCAGATCCCGCCGATGCGGCTCGAGGCGCGGTTCGGCGATCGGGTGGTGCCGGCCTTTTGCGACCGGCCGGCGAGCCTGTGGGCGATGATCGCGGACGCCTGCGCCCGCAATGGCGATGGCGAGGCCTTGATCGCAGGCAATGTCCGGCTGAGCTGGCGGCAGGCCGTGGAGCAGGCGAGTCGGATCGCCGCGGGTTTTCGCAAGTTGGGATTGCAGCGCGGCGATCGCGTCGCGATCCTGCTCGGCAATCGCATCGAATTTCCGCTGCTGCTGTTCGCCGCCGCGCATGAGGGGCTCGTCACGGTGCTGCTCAGCACGCGCCAGCAGAAGCCGGAGATCGCCTATGTGCTGACCGATTGCGGCGCGAAGATCCTGGTCCATGAAGCCTCGCTCGCCGAGCGGCTGCCCGACGCGCAGGATGTGCCTGATCTGATCCGCCGCATCGCCGTCGACGACGATCCGGCGCGCTCGCACTTCGCCGCGCTCGCAGACAACGCCCCGGCGCCGGCGCCGGTCGAGGTGAGCGAGGAGGACACCGCGATGATCCTCTACACGTCGGGCACCACGGGCAAGCCGAAGGGCGCGATGCTGGCCCATTGCAACATCGTCCATTCCTCGATGGTGTTCGTGTCCTGCCTGCGATTGACGCAGGCGGACCGGTCGATCGCCGCAGTGCCGCTCGGCCATGTCACCGGCGTCGTCGCCAACATCACGACCATGATCCGCTGCGCCGGCGCGCTGATCATCATGCCGGAGTTCAAGGCGGCCGATTATCTCAAGCTCGCCGCGCGCGAGCGTGTCACCTACACCGTGATGGTGCCGGCGATGTACAATCTCTGTCTGCTGCAGCCCGATTTCGACAGCTATGATCTGTCGAGCTGGCGCATCGGCGGCTTTGGCGGCGCGCCGATGCCGGTTGCCACCATCGAGAAGCTCAAGGCGAAGATTCCCGGCCTGAAGCTGATGAACTGCTACGGCGCGACCGAGACGACGTCCCCCTCGACGATCATGCCGGGCGAGCTGACCGAGAGCCACATCGACAGCGTCGGACTGCCGTGCCCCGGCGCGCGCATCGTTGCGATGGATCCTGATGGCCGCGAGCTGCCGCGCGGCGAGATCGGCGAGCTCTGGATCCAGGGCGCCTCCGTCATCAAGGGCTATTGGAACAATCCAAAGGCCACCGCCGAAAGCTTCACCAGCGGATTCTGGCACTCGGGCGATCTCGGCTCGGTCGATGCGCAGGGCTTTGTCCGCGTGTTCGACCGGCAGAAGGATATGATCAATCGCGGCGGCCTGAAGATCTATTCGGCCGAGGTCGAATCCGTGCTGGCCGGGCATCCCGCCGTGGTCGAGAGTGCGATCATCGCGAAGGCCTGCCCGGTGCTGGGCGAACGCGTCCACGCCGTGGTGGTGACGCGCGGACCGGTGGCGGACGCGGACCTGCGGGCGTGGTGCGCCGAGCGTCTGTCCGACTACAAGGTTCCCGAAACCCTGGCGATCACGGCCGACCCGCTGCCGCGCAATGCCAATGGCAAAGTGCTGAAGCGGCAGTTGCGGGAGCTGTTGGGGGCCTGAGCCGGGCAGGTCCATCCGGGCTCTCCCGGGTGGTTAACGCCTTGATCGGGCTCGCTTTGCCTTGCCAGCGCCATATCGTTAGGGTACCTCGCCGCCACGTGGGGGACGGGATTCCTGACGCGGACGCTTCGGCGCGCGCACCCGGCCGGGCATGGGATTAGCATAAGTGTCTGAATTATTTGACGAAGTCGACGAAGAAGTACGTCGCGAACAGCTCAAGAAGCTGTGGGACAAGTATTCGATCTACTTCATCGCCCTGATGGTGCTGATCGTGGCCGCTGTCGGCGGCTGGCGCGGTTATCAATATCTGGAGGCCAAGAAGGCCGCCGAGGCCGGCGCCGTCTTCGAGAAGGCCGCCGAGCTGTCCGAGCAGGGCAAGCACGCCGAGGCGGAAGCTGCCTTCACCGAGCTCGCCGCCAAGGCGCCGTCGGGTTATCGCACCCTGGCGCGGCTGCGCGCCGCGGCCGAGGCGGCGCCCCGCGATGCCAAGGCTGCCGCGAAAATGTATGACGACATTGCTGCCGATCGCGGCGTGGGCGGTGAGTGGCAGGATCTGGCGAAGATCCGCGCCGCCGGCCTGCTGCTCGACAGCGCGTCCTATGCCGACATGCAGCAGCGGCTGGAGCCCTCTGCAGCGCCCAAGTCCAAGTCCACCTTCCGCCACAGCGCCCGCGAGATGCTTGCACTGTCGGCTTGGCGCAACAGCGACATGACCGCGGCCCGCAAGTGGCTCGACGCGATCGCCGAGGACGGCGAGACACCGCCCGGCCTGCGCTCGCGCGCCGAGGCGCTCCAGGCTCTGCTTCCGCCCGTCGCCAAGAGCTGAGCAAGAACAGCTGACGACGGTTCTCTGACGTAAACGAGACACAAGATGCGCCGCACGCCACGCTTGATCGCAGCCGCCGTCCTGATCGCCTTCACGGGCGTCCTGGGCGGCTGCTCCAGCTTCGATCCAAGCGACATGCTCGACTTCCTCGACACCAAGAAGAAGCTGCCGGGCGACCGCAAGCCGGTCTTCCCGGAAGGTGTCCCCGGCCTCGAGCAGGGCGTGCCGAAGGATCTGTACAAGGGCGCGCAGCAGCAGCCCGACCCGAATGCGCCTGCGGTGGCGGCATTGCCTGCGGAGCCGCCGCCCGAGCCGGCCAAGCCGGCGAAGGGGGCCAGGGCGAAGCACACAAGACAGCCGGCCGCTGCAGCCGTTGCGCCGGCGGAGGCGCCCGCCGGCGAGGTCGACGGCGAGGCCCAGCCGGAGGCGGCGCCGGCCACGGCCGCTCCGCCCCCCAAGCACAAGATCGTCCGCAAGCGCACCACCGCACCGCCGCCGGACCAGCCGGTCCAGCAGGCGCAACCGACCCAGACCACGCAGCAGCAGACGCAGGGCGGCTTCCCGGCGCCGCTGCCGAGCGGCAGCTTCTCGCGCTAGTTTTTTCACTGCATTGACAGGCGCGGCCCTCGCAGCGCACGAATGACCGATGTCCTTCACGATAGCCATTATCGGCCGGCCCAATGTCGGCAAATCGACGCTGTTCAACCGTTTGGTCGGACAGAAGCTCGCGCTCGTCGATGACCTGCCGGGCGTCACCCGCGATCGCCGCGAGGGCGAGGCGAGGCTCGGCGACCTCGAGTTCACCATCATCGATACCGCCGGCCTCGACGAGGGCGCCAAGGGCTCGCTGACCGCGCGGATGCAGGAGCAGACCGAGGCCGCGATTGCGCAGGCCGATGCGCTGTTCTTCGTCATCGACGCCCGCATCGGCCTCACGCCCACCGACCGCGCCTTCGCCGATTTCGCCCGTAAGGCCAACAAGCCGGTGCTGCTGGTCGCCAACAAAAGCGAGGGCAAGCATGGCGATGCCGGCGCGATGGAAGCCTTCGCGCTCGGCCTCGGCGATCCCATCCAGATCTCGGCCGAGCACGGCGAGGGCATGGGCGAACTCTACGACGCGCTCGCCAAGCTGATGCCGGAGCCCGTCGACGCGGACGAGGACGACGACGAGGGCGCGCCGCTCACGGAGGAGGAGGCCGCGACGCGTCCGATCCGTGTTGCCATCGTCGGCCGGCCCAACGCCGGCAAGTCGACGCTGATCAACCATCTGCTCGGCGAGGAGCGGCTGCTGACGAGCCCGGAGGCCGGGACCACGCGGGATTCCATCGCGGTCGAGATCAACTGGAAGGGCCGCGATTTCCGCGTGTTCGACACCGCAGGTCTCCGCCGACGTTCGCGCATCGAGGAGAAGCTGGAAAAGCTTTCGGTCGCCGACGCGCTCCGCGCGGTGCGCTTTGCCGAAGTCGTCGTGCTGGTGATGGACTCGCAGAACCGCTTCGAGGAGCAGGATCTGCGCATTGCCGATCTGATCGAGCGCGAGGGCCGGGCGGTCGTGCTCGCCGTCAACAAATGGGACCTTATGGAGACCAAGGGTGGCGGTGCCATCTCCGGCCTCCGCCGCGACGCCGACCATTGGCTGCCGCAGGTCAAGGGCGTGCCGATCGTCGCCGTCTCGGGCCTGATGGGCGAGGGCATCGACCGCATGATGCAGGCGATCCAAGACGCCTACGCGGTCTGGAACAGGCGCGTGCCGACCTCGGCGCTCAATCGCTGGTTCGAGCAGGCGATCCAGGCCAATCCGCCGCCCGCGGTGTCCGGCCGCAGGCTGAAGCTGAACTACATCACGCAGAACAAGGCACGCCCGCCGAGCTTCGTGCTGTTCTGCTCGCGCGCCGACGCGGTGCCGCAGTCCTATTTGCGCTACCTCACCAATTCGATGCGCGAGACTTTCGATCTGCCGGGCACGCCGGTGCGCATCACCTTGCGCGAGAAGGCCAATCCCTTCGCGCACAAGCGCAAGCGGCCGTCGTGAGCGAGGGCGCCGGCGAGGTGACAGCGCAGAGCGCTGCGCCCGTCCGGCGTGGTGCCGTCGCCTTCATCTTCGTCACCATCCTGCTCGACATGCTCGCGCTCGGCGTGATCATGCCGATCCTGCCCAAGCTGATTGAAAGCTTCGTCGACAACGACACCGCGCATGCGGCCCGCATCTTCGGCCTGTTCGGCACGGCCTGGGCCTTGATGCAGTTCGTGTTCTCGCCGCTGCTCGGGGCGCTGTCGGATCGTTTCGGGCGGCGGCCGGTGGTGCTGCTGTCGAATTTCGGGCTCGCTGCCGACTATGTGCTGATGGCACTGGCGCCGTCGCTGGTCTGGCTGTTCGTCGGCCGCGTCATCTCCGGCATCACCTCGGCGAGCATCTCGACTGCGTTTGCCTATATCGCCGACATCACGCCGCCGGAGCGGCGCGCGGCGGTGTTCGGCCGGATTGGCGCAGCCTTCGGCGCCGGCTTCATCCTCGGGCCAGCGCTGGGTGGCCTGCTCGGCGACATCGATCCGCGGCTGCCGTTCTGGGCGTCGGCCACCCTCAGCTTCGCCAATGCGCTGTATGGGCTATTCGTCCTGCCGGAATCGCTCGCGCCCGACAAGCGCGCGCCGTTCCGCTGGAGGAGCGCCAGTCCGGTCGGTGCGCTCCGCCTGCTGCGCTCCAATGCGATGCTTGCCGCGTTGTCCGTCGTCAATTTCATCGCGCAGGTCGCCCATGTCGTGCTGCCCTCGACCTTCGTACTCTATGCGACCTATCGCTACGGCTGGGATTCCAAGACCGTGGGATTGACGCTGGCGATGGTCGGGATCTGCGCCATGGTGGTGCAGGGGCTCGCGATCGGCCCCATCGTGCGCGTGCTCGGCGAGCGAAACGCGCTGCTGATCGGCCTGTGTTGTGGCGCGCTCGGCTTCTTGGTCCTCGGCGCTGCGCCGACCGGGCCGCTCTCCTGGATCGGGATTCCCATTCTGGCGCTATGGGGCATCTCGGGTGCCGCCTCGCAAGCGCTGATGACGCGGCTGGTCGCGCCCGATCAGCAGGGTCAGCTCCAGGGCGCGACTGCGAGCGTGCAGAGCGTCTCGCAGCTCGTCGGCCCGTTCCTGTTCACGCTGACCTTTTCCTATTTCATCGGCGTCAGCGCGCCGCTGCATCTGCCCGGCGCGCCGTTCCTGCTTGCGGCGATGCTGATGGTGGTCTGCGTGGCGATCGCGGTGCGGACGCTGGGTGCGACGAAGACGGTTTCGTAGACGGTCTCGTAGGGTGGCAAAGGCGCGCAAGCGCCGTGCCCACCATCTCTCGCGGATCGCAGGCAAGTCGTGGGCACGCTTCGCTTTGCCCACCCGGCAGCGTTTTTGGAGCCCAGCAGCGAAAATGCCCGGGACAAGCCCGGGCATGATGTCGGTGGGTATGCGCGACCGCTACGCAGTTACTTCTTCACCAGCGGACAATCGCTGTCCTTGAGCGGCTTGGCTGCGTCTTCCGCCGAGATCGTGGCGATCTGCTTGTAATAGTCCCACGGTCCCTTCGACTCCTCGGGCTTCTTCACCTCGAACAGGTAAGCGGGGATGAGGCGGCGGCCGTCCTGGCGTAGCGGGCCATTGCCGAACAGCGGATCGTCGGTCGGCAGCTCCTTCATCTTGGCGACGACCTTGGCGCCATCATGGGGATTGCCGCCGAGCGCGTCCATCGCCTTCAGATAGTGCAGCACCATCGCGTAATTGCCGGCCTGGGTCATCGACGGCATCGCGTTCTTGCTGGCGAGCGCCGAGAAGCGCTTGGACCATTCGCGGGTCTTGTCGTTCAGATCCCAGTAAAACGATTCGGTGAAGGTCAGGCCCTGGGCGGTCTTCAGGCCCAGCGAGTGCACGTCGTTGATGAACAGCAGCAGCGCCGCGAGCTTCTGGCCGGCGGAGACGATGCCGAATTCGGCCGCCTGCTTGATCGAGTTCGTGGTGTCGCCGCCGGCATTGGCAAGCCCCACGACCTTGGCCTTGGACGATTGCGCCTGCAGCAGGAAGGACGAGAAGTCCGCGGTGTTGATCGGATGCTTGACGCTGCCGAGCACCTTGCCGCCGTTGGCGGTCACGACCGCCGTGGTGTCGCGTTCGAGCGCGTGGCCGAAAGCGTAATCCGCGGTTAGGAAGAACCAGCTGTCGCCGCCGGCCTTGGTCAAGGCCTTGCCGGTGCCGTTGGCCAGCATATAGGTGTCATAGGTGTAGGAGATCGTGTTCGGCGTGCAGGCTTTGCCGGTCAGGTCGGCGGAGGCAGCGCCGGAATTCAGCAGCACCGCGTTCTTTTCCTTGACGAGGTTGCTGACCGCGAGCGCGACGCCGGAGTTCGGGGTATCCGCGATCGCATCGACCTTCTCGTTGTCGATCCACTGCCGGGCGATGTTGACGCCGACGTCGGGCTTGTTCTGATGGTCGCCGCTGATGACGTCGATCTTCCAGCCCTTCTTGAGCAGGCCGGAATCCTCAACCGCCATCTTGATCGCGACCACGGAGTTCGGGCCGCCGATGTCGGCATAGAGACTCGACATGTCGTTGAGCACGCCGATCTTGACGGTCTTGTCCTGCGCGTAAGCGGATGTTGCAAAACCGAAGGCGGCACAAGCCAGAAGGGCCGCGGAGCGGCGCGCGAACGTCGTCGTCATAAAAGGTTTCCTCCATTGTCAAATATGCGGACGGCTCTCTTGCGGAGTCTTGGTCCTTGTGATGGCTCTAGCCTGTCCCAGCGCCGGCGGCAATGCGCCTAAAGCCGGATGATGCTGCGTCGTAGCGTCATCCGTCGGTTAACTTTTGTGCAAAATGCGTTGAGACGCTATTTGAGCGCGTCCGAGGTCAGCTTGAATTTCTGGATGCGCTTTCCGGTGTCGACCTCGGCGGTATAGACGTTACCCCCGGCGTCGATCGCCATGGCGTGCACCCAGTGGAATTGCCCGGCATTGCGGCCGCTATGCCCGAAGCTGCCGACCACGCTGCCGTCCTCGCGCCTGATCACCCTGATCTCGTTGTTTTCGCCGTCGGCACTGAGCAGCCAGGTCTGCTTCGGATCGGGCCAGATCGCGATGTCCCACACCGCGCCGTTGCCGAGCGTGTTCTTCTCGAAGAAGAACTCCTTCACGAAGCTGCCGTCCTTTTTGAACACCTGGATGCGGTTGTTGATGCGGTCGCAGACATAGACGAGGCCGTCACTCGCGAGCTTCACGCAATGGACGGGATTGCCGAATTGTTGTGACACGGGGGCCTTGGGGTCGTAGGCCGCCTGCTTGGCGTCATCAGGCTTGTTGCCGTAGGCGCCCCAGTGCCGCTTGTAGGCGAGCGTCGTCGCGTCGAACACGATGACACGGCGGTTGCCGTAGCCGTCGGCGACGTAGATCTCGTTGGCCTCCCTGTCGATCGCGGTCTCGGCAGGCTTGCCGAGCTGCGTCGTGTCGTTGCTGCCAAGGCTCGGGGCGATCTTGCCGATCTGGGCGACGAACTTGCCGTCGAGCGTGAACTTCAGGATGGCGTTGTCGTTGTCGGCATTGCCGCCGACCCAGACGAAGCCGCGTTCGTCGACCTCGATGCCGTGCTCGCGGCCGACCCACTCGTAGCCCTGGCCCGGACCGCCCCAGGATCGCAGCAGATTGCCGTCGGCGTCGAATTCGAGCACCGGCGGCGCCGATACGCAACATTTCGAGCGCGGCGGAGTGAGGCTTGCGCCCTTCTCGTCGTCGGTGAGCGAGCGTGGGCGATGGATCACCCAGATATGGCCCTGCGCATCGACGGTGATGCCGCCGACCTGGCCGAGGATCCAGTTGTTGGGCAGCTGTTTCGGCCAGGAGGGGTCGACCGCGAAGGTCGGGACTTCGCCGGCTCTCGCCATGCCTGGGAGCACGAAGGCGAGGGCGGCGATCAGGATGGGGACAGCGCGAGAGATTTTTTCGACCGCACGCGCATGACCTGCGCGACCATGCCATGGCGCCATGGCGACCTCCCTTTTTTGGCTCGCGGCTTGCTGCCGCGTGAGCGCGGGCAGTCAAACGCGGGGAGGCAGGCGAGTCAATCAGGCCGGCGCGCGGAAGCTCATCAGGGTGCGGGTCTTGTAGTCGTAGAACTTGCCGGTCTCGGTCCAGTCGGGTGCGCACATCGGCACGATGAATTCGGCGACCTGCTCGGGTGTGTCGAGCGTCGCCGGGTCTTCGCCCGGCATCAGCGTGGCGCGCATGCGGGTGCGGACCGGGCCGGGGTTGAACAGGTTGACGCGCAGCTTCGTGTTCGCTGTCTCCTGCGCCCAGGCGCGCGCCAGCGTCTCCAGGGCGGCCTTTGAGGCAGCGTAAGGGCTGACATAGGCGGTCGCCTTGTTGGCCGCGCCCGAGGTGATGAACACGGCGCGGCCGGCATCGGACTGCTTCAGCAGCGGCTCCATGCAGCGGATCAGCTGGAAGTTCGCGGAGACGTTGACGGCCATCACGTCGTTGAAGGTCTTCAGCTCGATATGACCGATCGGCGAGGAGGGGCCGAGCACGCCGGCATTGCCGACGAGGATGTCGAGCTTGCCATAGCGCTCGTGCAGGCCGGCGCCGAGACGCGCGATGCCGTCGGTATCGGTGAGGTTGAGCGGCACCAGGGTGGCGCTGCCGCCAAGTTTGCGGATCTCGTCGTCAAGCTCCTCCAGCCCGCCTTGCGTGCGCGCAGTGGCCACGATGTGCGCGCCGGCCTTCGCCAGCGCGAGGGCCGTGGCGAAGCCGATGCCGCGCGAGGCGCCGGTGACGAGAGCGATGCGGTCAGCGAGGGGTTTTGTCATGGCGGGGTTTTACAGGCGTGGATGGCCGGGACAAGTCCCATCACGCCGTCATTCCGGATTCCGGGGCGATGCGAAGCATCGAACCCGGAATCCAGAGGTGACTAAACCATGTCGAGATTCCGGGTTCGCGCTGCGCGCGCCCCGGAATGACAACTCAAGGTCAGCTCGCCTCCGCCAGCAGCGACAATTGCCGCGGCTGCTGCTCGGTCTGGGTCTGGTCGGTGAGGTGGGTCGGATAGGCCCCGGTGAAGCAGTGATCCGAGAATTTCGGATTGGCGGGGTCGCGGCCGGGCTCGCCCATGGCGCGGTACATGCCGTCGATCGACAGGAAGGCGAGCGAGTCGGCGCCGATGATCTCGCGCATTTCTTCCAGCGAGTGCGTCGCCGCCAGAAGACCGCCACGATCGGGCAGGTCGATGCCGTAATAATCGGGATAGAGGATCGGGGGCGAAGCGAGGCGGAAGTGTACTTCCTTGGCGCCGGCATCGCGCATCATGCGCACGATCTTCTTGGAGGTCGTGCCGCGCACCAGCGAGTCGTCGATCAGGATGATGCGCTTGCCTTCGATCGCGGCGCGGTTGGCCGAGTGCTTCATGCGCACGCCGGATTCGCGGATCGCCTGCGTCGGCTGGATGAAGGTGCGGCCGACATAGTGGTTGCGGATGATGCCGAGCTCGAACGGCACGCCGGAATGCTGGCTGTAGCCGACCGCGGCGGGCACGCCGGAATCCGGCACCGGCACCACGACGTCGATCGGCACGTGGCTCTCGCGCGCGAGCTGGGCACCGAAGGCCTTGCGGACCTCGTAGACCGAGCGGCCATGCACCACGGAATCGGGACGCGCGAAATAGATGTATTCGAAGATGCAGGGGCGCGGCGCCATCGGCGGGAACGGCTTGTGGATGTCCTGGCCGTGCTCGTCGAACACGATGACTTCACCGGGCTCGATGTCGCGGATGAAGCGCGCGCCGATGATGTCGAGGGCGCAGGTCTCCGACGTCAGGATCGGGCAGCCATCGAGCTCGCCGAGCACGAGGGGACGGATGCCGCGCGGATCGCGCGCGCCGACCAGCTTCTTGTTGGTCAGCGAGACCAGGGCATAGGCGCCCTCGATCTCACGCAGCGCGTCGATATAGCGCTCGATGAAGCGGCTGCGCCGGGAGCGCGCGACCAGATGCAGGATCACCTCGGTGTCGGTGGTCGACTGCATCATCGCACCGCTCTTCACGAGCTCGCGGCGCAGCGTCAGGCCGTTGGTGAGGTTGCCGTTGTGGGCGACCGCGAGGCCGCCGGCATTGAGCTCGGCGAACAGTGGCTGCACGTTGCGCAGGATGGTGGCGCCGGTGGTGGAATAGCGGACATGGCCGACGGCCATGTTGCCGGGCAGGCGGTCGATCACCTCGCGGCGGGAGAAGGTGTCGCCGACGAGGCCGAGCCGGCGTTCGCTGTGAAAGCGGCTGCCGTCATAGGAGACGATGCCGGCGGCTTCCTGGCCTCGGTGTTGAAGGGCATGCAGACCGAGCGCGGTGATGGCGGCAGCATCAGGATGGCCGTAGATGCCGAAGACGCCGCATTCCTCGCGCAGCGTATCCCCCTCCAGATCGTCCTGAACCTCTAGCGCGGCCGGACCTGGGCCGGCGTTTGGATCGAGATCAAGTTGGGCGTCCTGGTCAGGGTGTCGCATCTCGTCCGCGCCTCTCTCTAAGGGCAATCAACGCGCCGCAGGTTTCTCGATCAGTTTCTTCAAACTGTCACGAGCAGGTTTACTGTATCCGTCGCCACTGCCCGAAGGCTGCTGCTCGGAATCAGCTTGATCATCATCTGGTTTGTTTTTCTTGAATCTCTTCAAGATGGTGTTCTCGGGGTCGTCAGGCAAGAGGGCCATCAGCCAATCCCCGGTTCCCTGGAGCACCACACGGGACTTTGCCCCCGTGACCCAGTCCGGGCGCTGCTTGTCCGGCACCAGCCAGGTGAAGAACAGGAACGCGACCACGACGATCAAAAGCCCGCGAGCCAGGCCGAACAGGAAACCCAGGGTGCGGTCCAGCGCGCCGATGCGCGAATCCAGGATCATGTCGGAGATCCGGACCGTGATCACGGAGACCACGACCAGGGTGCCGACGAACACGCCCGCGACCACGACGACGCTCGCCACCGTGTCGTTGTTGAAATAGGTCTTGGCGGTCGGCAGCAGTTTCGAGAAGGAGTACAGCGTCACGATCGCCGCCGCGCCCCAGGCCGCGATCGACAGGATTTCACGCATGAAGCCGCGGACCATGGCGAGCAGGCCCGAGATCAGCATCACACCGAGCAGGATCAGGTCGAGGATGGTTACTGGCATCGGCTGGTCTGGTCCGCTCGTACGTCAAAGGTGCTCTAGCGAATCGGTGCTTGGCCGCTGCCCTAAAAGAGGGGCAGACGGCGTTCCCGGCAAGGCCGCAACCACGCAATCCCATGCTGCTTTTGTGACGGCTGTATAGCGGCGGGGGCCTCCGGCGTCACCTCCGGCTAACCCTCTCCACGGCGGAATCTTGCCGGTGTGGCATTTTTCTCCGCTGGCGCATTCGATTCGCCCCGGCGGGAGCCGCGGGCGGCGATCTCGGCGACCAAGGTGGTCAGGCTGTTGACCGCGTTCAACGACAATCCTGCGTCGCCACCGGTCTCGCCTCGGGCCGATTCGGGCAGCACGGCGCGCTGAAAGCCGAGTTTCGCCGCTTCCTTCAGCCGGGCCGGGGTCTGTGCCACCGGGCGCACCACGCCGGACAGCGAGATCTCGCCGAAATAGACCGCATCCGTCGGCAATTGCGCATTAACCAAGGATGACACCAGGGCCGCCGCGGCGGCGAGGTCGGCCGCTGGCTCGTGGATGCGCAGGCCGCCGGCGACATTCAGATAGACGTCGTGACCGGACAGCTTGACCCCGCAATGGGCTTCCAGCACCGCCAGCACCATCGATAGGCGGCTCGGGTCCCAGCCGACCACCGCGCGCCGCGGCGTGCCGAGCGAGGTCGGCGCCACCAGGGCCTGCAATTCGACCAGAACGGGCCGCGTGCCCTCGATACCCGCGAAGACTGCGGTGCCGGGCGTGCCGAGATCGCGCTCGGACAGGAACAGCTCGGAAGGGTTGGTGACCTCGCGCAGGCCCAGGCCCGTCATCTCGAACACGCCGATCTCGTCGGTCGGGCCGAAGCGGTTCTTCACCGCGCGCAGGATGCGGAATTGCTGCGAGCCTTCGCCCTCGAACGACAGCACCGCGTCGACCATGTGCTCGACCACGCGGGGACCTGCGATCTGCCCGTCCTTGGTGACGTGGCCGACCAGGATGATGGCCGCGCCCGTCTTCTTGGCAAAGCGGATCAGCGCCTGCGCCGAGGCGCGCACCTGCGTCACCGTGCCGGGGGCCGATTCCACAGTGTCGGTCCACATGGTCTGGATCGAGTCGATCACGATGAGGCGCGGGACGGCGCCTTCCGACAGCGTCGAGACGATGTCCTCGACCGAGGTCTCGGCCGCAAGCTGTACCGGCGCATCCGACAGGCCGAGCCGCTCGGCGCGCAGCCGCACCTGCGCGACCGCCTCTTCGCCGGAGATGTAGACGATGCGGTGGCCGGCGCGCGCCATCATGCTGGTCGCCTGTGTCAGCAGCGTCGATTTGCCGATGCCGGGATCGCCGCCGACCAGCAGCACCGAGCCGCGGACGAAGCCGCCGCCGGTGACGCGGTCGAGCTCGGTCATGCCTGAGGACAGTCGCGGCGCATCCGGGCTCTTGCCGGCAAGGCTCTCCAGCGCGAACGTTCGCCCCTTGCGCTTGGAGCGGATCGAGACCGGGACGCTGCCGCTGCTGTCTTCTTCCGCGAGCGTATTCCACTCGCCGCAGGACTCGCACTTGCCCTGCCAGCGGTTATAGGCCGCGCCGCAGTTCTGGCAGACGAAGGAAAGCGTGTTCTTGGCCATGGGGGACGCTTGAGTCGCGGTTTCAGCTTGCTGATAGCACGGAATGACGAGGGTGATCGCCGCCGCCTCGAATACCTCAATTCGGCGCGGCAGATATACCTTTCATTAGCTCTATGCCGTTGTGGCCGGGTGGATTTTGCGAAGTGTTAGCGGACGCAGGTCCAACCTTGGAACCATCTGGGGCGGCGAAGTGAAATGACGAGATTCCTGCGACTATTGCTCGCTGTGGGCGCCGCCTGCGGCGTTTTCGCGCCCGCCGGCCCGAGCCTTGCCAATCCTCCTGCGAAGCCCCTCGAGATCGTCTTCATCAATCCCGGCAAGACCGGCGAGGTGTTCTGGGACATGGTCGCGCAGAGCATGCAGGCCGCCGGCCGCAGGCTCGACGCCCATGTCGAGGTGCTGACTAGCGAACGCAATTATCGCACCATGCAGGAGCTCGGCTTCGGCGTGGTGGCGCGCCGCGACAAGCCCGATTTCCTCATCCTGTCGAACGAGGAATCCGCCGCCGTCCCGATCCTGGAGGCGGCCGAGGCTGCGGGCGTCAAGACGCTGCTGCTCTCGAACACGCTGATCGGCGAGGATGCGGTACGTCTCGGACCGCCGCGCCAGAAGCTCAAGACCTGGCTCGGCGATATCACGACCGATCTTCAGACCGCGGGCGCGCGGATGGCCAACGCGCTGATCGCGACGGCGCGCGCCGAGAAATGGCAGAGCCCGGATGGCAAGATCCACCTTCTCGGCATCGGCGGCGACGAGATCACGCCCGCCTCGATCGCGCGCAATGCCGGTCTCAAGCTGGCGGTGGATGCCGCGCCCGACGTCGTGGTGGACCGGCTGCTGTTCGCCAACTGGACGCAGTCGGAGGCCGAGCAGGTCACCACGAATTATCTGGGCTGGGCCTCGCGCAAGGAGATCCGGCCCGCCGGCATCTGGGCCGGGAACGATCCGATGGCGCTGGGTGCGCTGCGCGCGGTGGTCGCCGCCGGCCTCGTGCCCGGCCGCGACATCCAGCTGGTCGGCCTCAACTGGTCGGAGGACGCGCTCCGCGAGATCAGGGCAGGCCGTCTGCTGCTGACCGACGGCGGGCATTTCCTGCTCGGCGGCTGGTCGATCGTCCTGCTGCGCGACTATGCCGATGGCTGCGATTTCGCGGCGGTCTCACCCCGGGTCGAGGTCAAGACCTCCGCCATCACCCGGCAGAATCTCGGCTCGGTCGGTGACCTCATCAAGACCCGTGCGTTCGACCGGATCGACTTTACGCGGTTCAGGGCGAAGCCGGGACGCTGCGGTCACTACGACTTCTCCCTCGACGCGCTGATTTCGTCCCTGCCGCTTCCCGAAGGCGCCGCCGACTGATGCGCAAGGATGAATCGATGAGCGACCCCGCAAGCAACGAGCCGGCCGCGCCGCGCTTGCGCCCGGTCGTTCGCGCCATGATCTGGGCCACCGTGCCCGTTCTTCTGCTGGTGCAATTGCTCGCCTCCGCCGGCGTCGAGGCTTCGAGCTTCTGGTCGCAGGTCAGGCAGCTCGACGCCCGCATGGCCCGCGTCGCCGAGAGCCGCGCCGAGCTGATTGCCGAGCCGCTCTGGAAGATGCGCTACGACCAGGTCACGGGCGTGCTCAACGAGATCATGCACGACGAGACCATCGCGGCAGCGGCCGTCTATGACGATACCGGCGCTGCGATTGCCCGCGTGGTGGCGCGCTCGGAGGGCCCGTCGATCGCGGAGGTCTCGCGTCCGATCCATTACAGCAACGGCAACATGGCCGTTCAGGCCGGCCGCATCACGATCGCCTATTCCCACGCGGCGCTTTACGCGAACGCGGGCAGCCGGCTGGTGCTGCTGCTGGTGGTCGGCCTGCTCGCAACGTTCGCGACCCTGATCGCCATGCGGATCTCCGCCAATATCTTCATCGGCAGGCCGCTGGCGGCCATGATGTCGGCGATCCAGCGCAGCAAGCAGGACGGCCGGGCCTATCCGGCGGACGTCAAATCCTCCAACGAATTCGGCCAGCTCGCGCGCGCCTTCAACGCCATGCAGGACACGACATCGGGTGCGCTCGACCGGCTCGGGCACATGGCCGGGCACGATCCGCTCACGGGGCTGCCCAACCGGCGCTCCCTGACGGAGCGGCTGGCCGTGGCGAGCCGCGGTGGAGGCAGGCCGGACGCGCTGGTCGCGTTCTGCTTCATCGATCTCGACGATTTCAAGGGCATCAACGACACCTTCGGACACGAGGCCGGCGACGAATTCCTCGTGCAGATTTCCCGGCGTCTTCGCACCTCGGTCGAGGCCGAGGATTGGGTCGCCCGGCTCGGCGGCGACGAATTCGTCGTCATCCGCCCCGAGGTCTGCAACGAAGCCTCGGCGCATGCCTTCGCCCAGCAGGTGCTTGCCGCCATTTCCGAGCCGATCCGGCTTCATGACAAGCAGGTCGTGCCGCGTGCCAGCATCGGCCTTGCCGTGCGCCGCGCCGACGATCCGGAGCTGTCGCATCTGCCGACGCTCGCCGACATCGCGCTCTATCATGCCAAGAGCAAGGCGCCCGGCACGGTCGCCGTGCTGGACGAGGCGCTGCAGCGCGACTATCGCCGCCACAGGGATCTCGAGCTCGCGATTCCCGCGGGCTTTGCCGAGGGGCAGTTCGAGGTCTGGTACCAGAGCCAGGTCGACCTCGAAAGCCAGGAGATCGTCGGCCTGGAAGCGTTGATCCGCTGGCGCCATCCCGACCATGGCGTGATCGGTCCGGCCGAATTCCTGCCGCTGATCGAGCGCAGCGGCAACAATGCTCGGCTGACCCGCTACGTGCTCACCGATGCCTGCTGGGCGCTGCAACGCCTGGCGGCTGCCGGCAGGCCGCAGATCCGGATCGCGATCAATCTGCCGCCCTCCGAGCTCGCCGATCATTCGCTCGCCGCGGAGCTGCGCGCGACTTGCGCGCGCTTCGATGTGCCCGCGTCGCTGCTGGAGCTCGAGATCACCGAGGGCTCACTGATCAACAACATCGCCAGCGCCTCCGAGACCTTGCATCGTCTGCGGCGCCTGGGGGCCACGATCGCGCTCGACGATTTCGGCACCGGCTACAGCTCGCTGGCGCATCTCAGGCGCTTCCCGCTCGACAAGGTCAAGATCGACAAGGCGTTCATCAGCGAAATCCCCGACAGCGCGGAAGACAAGGCGATCGTCGGCGTGATCGCATCGCTCGCGGGCACGCTCGGGCTCACGCTGGTCGCCGAGGGCATCGAGCGCGCCGAACAGGCCGAGGCCATGCGCGAGATGGGCGTGAGGTTCGGGCAGGGCTATTTCTATCAGCGGCCGCAGCCGCTCGATGCCGTGCTGCAGGGGCTCGAGAAGCGGCCGACGGCCGAGACCCGCGTCCTCGCCGACAGCCCGCCGATCGCACCCGAATTCGCCTGATCGCGGCGGCTTATGGCTGCGTCGCGTTCCACAGCATCGAGAGCCCGGCGGCGATCATGATCGCGTCCATCAGCAGGCGGAACACGTCCGGCTTCAGGTGCAGCACGAAGCGTTTTGCGATGAACGCGCCCGACATCAGCGAGGCACCCGCGATCAGGCCCTTCATGAAGACCTCGCCGGTCAACGCGCCGAAACGTTCGAAGGTGACGGACTTCGCGAAATAGAGGCCGAGCGAGCTTGCGGCCTCGGTGGCGAGGAAGGCGCCCTTGGACAGACCGTAGAACAGGAACAGCGGCACGCTGAGCGGACCGGTCGAGACCACGATGCCGGTGAGATAGCCGATCACCGCGCCGCCGATGGCCAGATGCCAGAGATTGGCCTTGAGGTCGTGCCGCGCCAGCCAGTGCCGCACCGGCACCATCGCGATCAGGAAGACGCCGATGGCGAGATCGACGGCATGCGAAGGCAACGCCAGCAGCGTGCGCGCGCCCAGCACTGCGGCCGGAATCCCCGTAACCGAATAGGCCGCGCAGGCCCGCCAGTCGACCTCGCGCCACCAGGCCAGGATGCGCGAGAAATTCGCCATCACGGACGCCACCGCCATGATCGGCACCGCTTCCTTCGGCCCATAGGCATAGACCAGCACCGGCATCAGCATGATCGACGAGCCGGTGCCGACGATGCCTGAGATGGTGCCGGCGACGAGGCCGACGGCGAGGACGAACAGGAAGGCCAAGGGGACGCTCCGGGAATCGCAGCAGTCTAGCACCGTCATCGCGAGCGCAGCGACGCAATCCAGATATTCTCCGCGGATGCATTTCTGGATTGCTTCGTCGCTTCGCTCCTCGCAGTGACGGAAGAAGAGCAGCAGCGCGCCGTCAGCCTTGCTCGTCCATGACGCGCGGTTTCTCCACCCGGCGGCGGAAGTCTTCGTCGGTGTAGAATTCAGCGGAGAGGTACGAGGACACGAGATCGACGGCGAGCCAGGCGCCGGCGATCTGCGCACCGATGCACATGACGTTGACGTCGTCATGCCCGACGCACTGATCGGCCGAATGGACGTCGTGGCCGAGCTTGCGGATGTGGTCGATCACGGTCTGCTCGAGCAGCCAGCCGGCGTGGTCGGATCCGATGACGAGACCCGTGGAATGTTCTTCCTGATCTTGCATTGACCGTGACAGCCGCGCACGGCCGTCACGGCTTCATTCGCGGTCGGCCGCGCAGATCGCGTCAAGGGCCTTGGTTAACGGCTGATGTTGCAGGGGTGCCCAATCCAACCGGTTCCCCGGCCTGATCCTTAGAATTTGACGCGTATTGATCGGAGCGTCCGCTCAAAGAATTTGAGGCTCGCAATGCCCGACCACCATTCATTCTCCGCCCTCGACCGCCACGCAGTGCTCAGCGGGTCCGACAACGGCTTTCCCTGGGTTGCCGGCACAATGCTGGCGCTGGAGGCGGGCGAGGTGGTGCGGCTGCGCTGCGAGAAGCTCAGCCATGGCGACGAAGCGGCCGGGCGGGAAGCTGTGCTGATGGTCAGCGAGAAGATCGCCGCGGCGTTCGAGGCAACCGTGAGCCTGCTTGCCGGGGCAACGCCGGCAGCCATCGTCCAGCGCTATCGGGAGCACGTCGCCGCCAATGCCAAGCGGCTCTCCGCGAACGAAGTTCCCTAAGGTTGCGCTGCTGACAGCATGTTGGCAGCAGGGGCCGGCTACGACCATTCTCCTGACAAACGGGGAGAGCGGGTCATGCCGATCGAGGCAAGCTGTCATTGCGGTGAGACGGTGTTCGAGGTGACGGAGGCGCCTTCGAGCGTGACGCGCTGCACCTGTTCGCTCTGCGCCAAGCGCGGCGCGTTGTGGGCCTATTACACGCCGGCGCAGTTTCGGCTGCTGTCGCCACCGGAGAATGTCGCGACCTATCTCTGGGGAAGCCGCACGGTCAAACACCATTTCTGCGCGACGTGCGGCTGCGGCACCTATTCGGAATCGCCGGACTGGTCGACCGGCAAACCCGATTTCGACAATCCCAAGGTCGCGGTGAACGCGCGCCTGTTCGATGATTTCGATCTCGATGCGGTGCCGGTGAACATGATCGACGGCAAGAATTTGTGGTGAGCCGACGCTCTCGCTGCTCTTGTAGGGGCAAGGCGTAGCGTGTCCATGATTCGACCCTGATGGGGCCAGGCCGTCACCGCAACACCACCCATGCCGGCGCGTGATCGGAGGCGCCATCCTCGCCGCGGACGTGTCTGTCGACGCCGGCCTTGGCGAGGCGCGGGGCGATGGCAGGGCTGAGCAGGAGATGATCGAGCCGCAGGCCCGCATCGCGCGGCCACCGGTTCCGCTTGTAGTCCCAGAACGTGTAGATGCGCTTGTCCGGATGCAATGCGCGGATCGCGTCGCACCAGCCTTGCTCGACCAGCGAGGCATACGCCGCGCGGCTCTTCGGCTGGATCAACGCATCCTTGTCCCATGAGCGCGTCGGATAGATGTCGATCTCCGTGGGCGCGACGTTGTAGTCGCCGGCGAGCACGACGGGCAGATCCTGCTTGATGAAGGTCTTGGCGTGGCGCTTGAGGCGTGCGAACCAGTCGAGCTTGGCGTCGAATTTCGGACCCGGCTGCGGATTGCCGTTCGGCAGATAGATGCTGGTGACGATGATGCCGCGTACGGCGGCCTCGATATAGCGGGCTTCGTGATCGCCGGGTCTTCCCGGCAAGCGGTCGCGGGTGAGAATGGGCTCGGCCTTGCGGGCGAGGATGGCGACCCCGTTCCAGGTTCTTTGTCCGTGCCACACCGCGCCATAGCCGGCCTTTTCGATCGCGGCCGCCGGAAATTCGCCATCACTTGCCTTCAACTCCTGAAGTGCGACGACATCGGGTTTCGCCGCGCGCAGCCATGCCAAGAGATTGGGCAGGCGGCGGTTGATGTTGTTGATGTTGAATGTCGCGATCTTCATGTAGAGCTACCGGCTGCTGCCGCCCCATACCGGAGACATCATGTCCAAGTTGAACTTTGCCGCCATCGTCGTCGCCGTCGCGCTCTCCGGGCTCGCGTCGGCACAATCCTCCGACCCGCGCGGCGCCTGCAAGGCAGATTATGACAAATTCTGCGCCGGCATCGCGCCGGGCGGCGGTCGCATCGTCGCCTGCCTCAGCGAGAAGCACGACCAGCTCAGCGCCACCTGCAAGTCGGCGCTGGACAACAGGAAGAAGAAGTAAGCGAACCGGCCTCGTGTCCCGGACGCGCGCAGCGCGAGCCGGGACCCAGAGGGCCGCACGGTCCGATGTTGAGAGATGGGCCCGGGCCCAGCAGCGCACCGTCGAAGTCACGCGGCGCTGCGCCCGGGGGCACGAGAACTCAGCCCGGTAGCGGCGGCGGGGCCGTGGGCTGCTCGATCGGCGGCGGCGAGGGCGGCTGCGCGGCGTTCGGCGCGGGCTCCGGCTTCGCCAGCGATTCCTCGACATTGCCGCCCTTGTAGATGCGGGCGTAGCGGTGGCCGAGGCTGGTCAGCACCTCATAGCCGATGGTGCCAAAATGATGCGCGAGCTCGTCGACGGTGATGCCCTCGCCGAGCAGCGTCACCATATGGCCGCGCCGCACCGCATTCGGCGGCAGATCGGTGATGTCGATCGCGATCAGATCCATGGAGATTCGGCCCGCGACCGGGCAACGCTTGCCGGCGACGATCACCTCGGCGCCGCGGGTGCCGTCATTGGAGCTGGCGGCGCGGAAATAGCCGTCGGCATAGCCGACCGCGATGATGGCGAGCTTGGTCGGCCGCCGCGCAGTCCATGTGCCGCCATAACCGACGCTCTCGCCGCGTTCGACGTTGCGGATCTGCACGATGCGTGCCTTGAGGTCCACCACCGGCTGCATCGGATTGTCTGCCTCCGGCGTCGGGTTGACGCCGTAGAGCGCAGCCCCCGGCCGCACCAGGTCGAACTGGAACGGCGCCCCCAGGAAGATGCCGGAGGAATTGGCGAGCGCCGCCGGCACGCCGGAGAACTCGCTGGCGATGCCGCGGAAGGCCGCGAGCTGCTTCGCATTGACCGGGCTGTTGAGCTGCTCGGCCGAGACCAGATGGCTCATCACCAGCGTGATGCCGTGATCGCCGGCGTTGATGCGGGGAATGATGGCCTGCGCCTCCGAAAGCGTGAGGCCCAGCCGGTTCATGCCGGTGTCGATGTGAATAGCCGCGCCTCCGGTCCAGCCGGTGCGGCGGCAGAACACGTCCCATTCGGCGAGCTCGTTGAGGTCGCCGATGACAGGACGGCAATTGATCTTGGCGTAGTGCTCGCCGGTGTTCTGGAAATAGCCGCCGAGCACGTAGATCGTGGGCTCCGGGACGGCCGCGCGCACCTTGCGCGCTTCCTCGATGGTGGCGACGAAGAAGGTCTTGCAGCCGGCCTTGCTCAGGGCACGCGCGACCTGCTCGGCGCCGCAGCCATAGGCGTCGGCCTTGATCACCGCCGAGCACTCGGCCGGCACCGCCGTCTTCTCGAGCTTGCGCCAGTTGGCGATGATGGCGTCGAGATCGACGGTCAGCACGCCGCCATAGGCAGCGAGCGCGGCAGCCTGATTGGCTTCCGCGGAGAGAAGGCCGGATTGCGAGATCGTTTTCGGGTCGGACGCCATTGTCATGGCGTCGTTTTACGCAAGAGGCAGGCTCGGTTCAAGGAACTCAGTAGTCGTTGCCGCTGCGAGCCGGCAGCTGAGCGTCAGGCGCGAGGTCGCCGAACCGCGTGACCGAAGCTTCGAACGCCAGATCGACGGTGCCGGTCGGGCCGTGGCGCTGCTTGCCGATGATGACCTCTGCCTTTCCGTGCGCAAGGCTCATGTCAAGCTGCCACTTCTCGTGTTCGGGCGTGCCCGGGCGGGGCTCCTTCATCGCGAGGTAATATTCCTCGCGGTACACGAACAGCACGACGTCGGCGTCCTGCTCGATCGATCCGGATTCACGCAAGTCGGAGAGCTGCGGCCGCTTGTCGTCGCGGGATTCGACCTGGCGCGAGAGCTGGGACAGCGCGATCACGGGAACGTTGAGTTCCTTCGCCAGCGCCTTCAGGCTGGTCGTGATCTCCGTGATCTCCTGCACGCGGTTATCGCTTCGCTTGCCCGAGCCCGAGAGTAGCTGGATGTAGTCGATCACCAGCAGGTCGAGGCCCTTCTGGCGCTTCAGCCGGCGCGCGCGCGCCATCAGCTGCGCGATCGACAGGCCACCGGTGGCGTCGACATAGAAGGGCAGGGATTGCAGCTCGATCGAGACCTCCCGGATCTTCTCGAAATCGGCCTCCGAGATGCCGCCGCGGCGGATGTGGGAGGAGGGAACGCCGGTGCGCTCGGCCACGATACGCGTGGCGAGCTGGTCGGCCGACATTTCGCAGGAGAAGAAGCCGATCACGCCGCCATTGGCGGCCCTCGTGGTGCCGTCGGCCTGGAGTTCCGGGACGTAGGCGCGTGCGACATTGTAGGCGATGTTGGTCGCAAGCGAGGTCTTGCCCATGCCGGGACGGCCCGCGACGATGATGAGGTCGGAGTGCTGCAGGCCGCCCATCTTGGTATCGAGGTCGCGCATGCCCGTCGAGATGCCCGACAGCTTTCCGTCGCGCTGGAACGCCTTGGCCGCGAGATCGACCGCGACCGCCAGCGCCTGCGAGAATTTCTGGAAGCCGCCGTCATAGCGGCCAGACTCGGCGAGCTCATAAAGCTTTCGCTCGGCGTCCTCGATCTGCGCCCGCGGCTGGAAGTCGACCGGTGCGTCATAGGCGACATTGACCATGTCCTCGCCGATGCCGATCAGGTCGCGCCGCAGCGACAGGTCGTAGACGGTGCGCCCGTAGTCCTGCGCGTTGATGATGGTGGTCGCTTCGGCGGCGAGCCGCGCAAGATACTGCCCGATGGTCATGCCGCCGACATCGGTGTCGGCGGGCAGGAAGGTCTTCAGGGTGACGGGCGTTGCGATCTTGCCCATCCGGATCAGGCTGCCGGCGGTCTCGAAGATGGTCTGGTGCAGCGGCTCGAAGAAATGCTTCGCCTCCAGGAAGTCGGAGACGCGGTAAAAGGCATCGTTGTTGACCAGAATCGCGCCCAGGAGGCTCTGCTCCGCCTCGATGTTATGCGGAGCGCTCCGATAGGCGGGAGTTCCGGCATCGGGCGCGAGTTTGAGGACGTTCGAATCAGTCAGGGCCATGGTCGGACGTGCTTAGCAATTTTCTTGGGCGGATGCGGGGCCGGGATAAAGCGCCGCCGCAGACCAAAGCGGAAGCAAAAGCTGGCCGCTATCAACCGATCTTAAAAGCGGTGGATGATTAGCAGCCGCAGCACGCGCCGCGCTTGACGGATTTTTGCGGAACCTGCGCGGCGCCAAAAGCGGCCGCGACCACGCCACGGAAATATCCCGAAACCCTGAACCTAATGAATTGGCGCGCAGACGTATCGAAAAGCGCGCCAAAAAGGCACGCGCCGGGAGCCTTCGGCTCGCTTCAGACCAGCAGGAGATAGACCAGCGCAACCAGAGCCGCCCCGACGCCGGTGACGATCAGGGCAAAATCGGTGCGGAGGTCGTCCTGCACGTCAAATGAGGTTTGGGTCTCTTTGCTCATGGCGACGGTCTAGGACAGGTCCGACCAGACTTATGTGAAGTGGATCACATCTCCCCGGATTCTTTCGGGGGTATGAGCGGAACAGGCGGCCGTGCCGGGGATTGTCTCCCGCGTCCGGCAACAGGGAGCGAGGCAAGCGATGCGGCCAGAACGGCAGCACCAGAATTGGCGAAGCGAGGCAGGTAGCCGGCTTTGGCTGTCGGGGCTGCTTGCGGCCATGGAGCACGCTGAGCGGCCCGAAGTGCGTCGCCAGCCCGTCGCGCCGGAAATCCTGGTGGAGCTCCGGGCGCAACTGGCGTTAACGGCCCTTTTCCGCTCCTCCCCAATTTCGACCCTGCGCCACTAGCAGTCTGCTGAAAAACCGGCAAATTCGTTGCTGATTGGCGTTTGGGTTGGACCTTGGTCGGAAGTTTGATGTCGGAGCGGC
>NZ_LFJB01000005.1:0-73923 GCF_006658625.1 Bradyrhizobium sp. UNPF46 | reverse complement strand
AGCGGAATATTTTTGCGGCAGCGGATTGACAGAGGGCGACACAGGCACGGCGCCGTAGCCCGGATGGAGCGCCAGCGCAATCCGGGGCGGTGCGAGCGGCCCCGGATTGCGCTTCGCTCCATCCGGGCTACCCCGACCAGGAGAGCTAGCCTCCGAAATCCCGCGGACTGAACGGCAGGTCCATCACCTTCCATTCCTCGTACAGATTGGGCGGCAGCATCTTGTAAGGCTGGCAGCCCTGGATCGCGCTCATGGCGGACTTCACGAGGGCCACGCCCTTGGCGGACGGCGGGGCCTCGATCAGGATCGGCTCGCGCGCCAGCGTGCCGTCGGTCGCGAACACCGTGCGCAGCTTGATGTGAACGTTGTCGGTCGGGCTGAGGCCCGCCGGCAATTTCGCACAGCCCCGCAAATGACGGCGCAGCTCGGCGACGATCTCGGCCGGCAGCTTGGCTGCGATCGAATCCTTGGCGTCGCCGCCATCGTCCTTGGGGGCGTCTTTCGGCAGCGGCGCCGGCAATTCGGGCGGCAGGCCGAGCATGACGCCATACTTGACGGTGACGTCAGGCTGCGGCGCCTGATAGGCCGGCGGCGGCGCGGACTGTGGCGGCGGTTGCTGTGCCTGCGGCTGCGGCGGTTGCGGCATCGCCTGAGGCTGGGGTTGCGGCGGCGGCTGTTGCGGTGGAGGTTGTTGTGGTGGAGGCTGTTGCGGCTGTGCGTTGGCCTCGCGCGGCTTCGGCGGGGGCTGGGGCTGTTGCTGCGCGGGCCGTTGCGGTTCGGGAGAAGGCTGCGGTGACGGCGCCTGCTGCTTGGCCGCAGACTTCGACGCCTCCGGTGCCTTGTCGGTGAAATCCAGCTTCGGCAGCTTCAGCTCGGGCTCCGGCGGTTTCTCCTTCGCCTCCTCCTGAGCTTTCTCCTCCGCCTTGGCCACCTCCTGCTTCACCTGCTCCGGCGTGACGATATCGACCGTCACCGTCTCCGGCTGTTGGGTGCGAAACGGATGGACTTCGCTGATCACGATGATCAGCGCCACCAGCGTCAGATGCGCGAGCGCCGACGCCGCAATGTCCGTCCGTATGAAGGTCCGCAGTTCCATCGTTCGATCTTGGATTTCCGCCCTGCTGTTAGCATACCGCGGTCTCCCCTCAATCCCATTTCGGGGCGAAGCCGAAATCGGTCAGACGGCCCTTCGGATTGGCGAGCGCGGCGATCTGGCTCATCTCGTCCGCCGAGAGCTCGAAATCGAAGATCTCGATGTTTTCGGACAGCCGCTCGATGCGCGAGGTGCGCGGGATCGCAGCAACATTCTGTTGCACCAGCCAGCGCAGGCAGATCTGGGCCGGCGACTTGTGGTGGGTGCGCCCGATCTCGGCCAGCGTCTGGTCGGTCTTGATGCGCCCCTTGGCGATCGGGCTGTAAGCGACGAGCGCAAGGCCGTGCTGGTCGCAGGCCGCCCTCACCTTCGTCTGGTCGAGATAAGGGTGATATTCGACCTGGTTGCAGACGAGCGGCTCCGGCGACAGCGCCACCGCCTGCTCGAGCAACGCGACCGTGAAATTGGAGACGCCGATGTGGCGGGTCAGCCCCATCGTCTTCGCATGCGACAACGCGCCCAGCGTTTCCGCCAGCGGCACGTGCGGGTTGGGCCAGTGCAGCAGCAACAGATCGACGCTCGGAAGCCGCAGGCGAGCCAGGCTCTCCTTGACCGAGCGCTCGAGATCGTGGGGCGCGAAATGGTTGGTCCAGACCTTGGTGGTGAGGAACACGTCGTCGCGGCGCACGCCCGAGGAGCGCAGGCCGTCGCCGATCTCGCGCTCATTGTCGTAGACCTGCGCGGTATCGATGTGGCGGTAGCCGAGCCGCAGCGCCTGCTCGACCACGCGCGCGGCGGGCCTTCCGCTCAGCTCCCAGGTCCCGAGCCCGATCGCCGGAATTCTTGCGCCATTGGCCTCGACGAACAGCATGAGGACTCCTCTTCCGTTGCGGCAGCCCCTGACGTCATTATGGACCCCGCCCGCGACACTGCCAACGGACGCAGCGGCGATCCGGCCGGATATTCGGCGCAAGACTAACGGGAGGTGTGCGCCAGGGCTGCCGTCAGGCTTTGGCGAGCGCCTGGAACACAGTCTCGGGGGCGTGCGCGATCACCGCAAGCAGCGCGCGGGCCGGCCCGCGCGGAGCACGCTTGCCCTGCTCCCAGTTGCGGATGGTCTCGACGGGAACGCCGAGCTTGGCGGCGAACTCCATCTGGGTCAGGCAGGCGCGGCGGCGCAAATCGCGCACCGCGAGCGAGCCAGCCTCGGCCGGCGGGTTTGCGATCGCGGGCTGCTCCGGTGACGGTTGGACCGGAAACTCCTGCCCGTCCCGTACCTCGACGATCCGTCCGTCCGCCTTTAATCGCACACGCATGCCCATTCCCCCAAGCGCGGGCGATGATGCGGCAGGTCGCTTAAGTTCGGATTAAAGATGGTCTCGTGCCCCGGACGCTGCGCAGCACGAAGTGATGCGCTGCAGAGCCGGGGCCCATCTCGCCGCGGAGTACGCCGCCTTCTGGGTCCCGGTTCTGCGCAGCAGCGCTCCGCGCCGCAGCGCGCCCGGGACACGAGAGTGAGGGCGCCCGCGCTGCCTACCATCATCATTGCGAGCGCAGCGACTTGTCCGCCGAAGCCTTGGCGAAGGCGGAAGCAATCGAGGATCCCTCCACGGCGGCACTCTGGATTGCTCCGTCGCAAGAGCTTCTCGCAATGACGTGGAGAGAGCCCGAGCCCACACCGCCCGCTACCTCAGCCCGAACCAGAGCGTGGCAATGCCGAGGAAGGAGAAGAACCCGACCACATCAGTCACCGTGGTCACGAACGTTCCCGACGCCACCGCCGGGTCGGCCCTGACGCGTTCGAGCGCCATCGGGATCAGGATGCCGCCAAGCGCGCCTGCGACGAGGTTGCAGATGATCGCCAGCCCGATGACGATGCCGAGGCCGGGTATCTTGAACCAGGCCACCGCCGCGATCCCCGTGATCACCGCGAAGGCGAGACCGTTGACGAGACCGACCAGCGCCTCGCGCATCACCACGCGCCAGGCGTTGGACGAGCCGAGCTCGCGGGTCGCCAGCGCCCGCACCGCCACCGTCATGGTCTGGGTGGCGGCATTGCCGCCCTGGCTCGCGACGATCGGCGCCAGCACGGCGAGCGCGACCATCTTCTCCAGCTGGCCCTCGAACAGGCCGAGCACCGAGGACGCCAGGAAGGCGGTGGCGAGATTGACCAGCAGCCAGTTGAACCGCGCGCGCGCAATGGTGAAGACGGTGTCGGAGAGCTCCTCGTCGCTGGTGACGCCGCCGAGCGCCTTGAGATCCTCGTCCGCCTCCTCCTCGATGACGTCGACGACGTCGTCGACGGTGATGACGCCGACGAGGCGGTCCTGGGTGTCGAGCACCGGTGCCGCGACGAGGTTGTACTTGCCGAACATGCGCGCGACTTCCTCCTGGTCCTCCAGGACGGAGACGCGGCGGCGGTCCTCGTCGGTCAATTCAGTGAGCGGTACCGGGCGGCGGGCACGGAGCAGGACGTCGAGCGAGACCGCGCCCTGCCAATGCTGATCCTTGTCGACGACGTAGATCTCGTAGAAGCGGTCCGGCAGATCCGGCGTCTCGCGCATGTAGTCGATCGCCTGCCCCACGGTGAAATCCTGGGGTACCGCGATGAACTCGGTCTGCATCCGCCGGCCGGCCGAATTCTCGGGATACAGCAGGCTGCGCTCGAGCGCGACGCGCTCCTTGAGCGGCAGCTTTTCGAGGATCTCCTCCTGCTCGGCCTCGTCGAGGGTTTCCAGCAGCTCGACCGCGTCGTCGGATTCGAGCTCGCGGACGCCCTCGGCGACCGTCTCCGGCGGCAGCTCGTCCAGGATCTCCTCGCGGACGCCCTCGTCGACCTCGTTCAGCGCGGAGAAGTCGAAATCGGCCCCGGTCAGCTCGACCAGGCGGACGCGGTCGTCGGGCTCCAGGGCGCCGATGAGATCGCCGAGATCGGCCTCGTGCAGCTCGGCGACGCAGGCGCGCAGCGATGCGCTGTCGCCGGCCTCGATCGCACGGGCGATCTCCTCGACGAATTCATGACGAATTTCGCCGTCTTCATTGCGCATCGGCACGTGGTCGAGTACCGAATCCGCGGCGGATCGGGCAACGTCCATATGTTCATCCATGGCGCGCCTCGCCGTTTGACAGGTTGGAACGGGTGGTGTGAGCTGATTGTTCAGGCAATACCCACAAGGCAAAGCCGAGCGCAATGACAAAGATGCCGCGACTGAGGTGGACCTCGACCATGGCGGGCGTGCTCGCCGCGACCGTCATCGGCAGCGCCGCGGCGGAGGCCGCCGAGTGCCCGCGCAAGGACGCGCTCGGCACCTCGCGCGTCCTCAGCGTCGATCCCAAGAGCCATCCGCGCGTCGGCCTGAAGAGCTTTACGCAGACGCTGCCGCTGGCCGATCACGAGGTCGTACTGACCTTCGACGACGGACCGACCCCGCCGACGACGTCGAAGGTGCTGGCCGCGCTGGCACAGGAATGCGTGCGAGCAACCTTCTTCCTGATCGGCCAGCACGCCTCCGAGCATCCCGAGATGGTCAAACGCATCGCCCGCGAGGGCCACACCGTCGGCCATCACTCCTACTCGCATCCGCTCATGGGGCATATTTCGTTCGAGAAGGCCATGGCCGACATCGACCGGGGCATTGCCGCAGACGAGATGGCGCTGCGCGGAACCTCGACGACGACGCCCTCGACGCCGTTCTTCCGCTTCCCCTATTTCGAGTCGACACAAGCGCAGCTCGACCTGCTCCAGTCGCGCGGCATCGTGGTGTTCGGGGCCGATCTATGGGCCAGCGACTGGGAGGAGATGACGCCGGAGCAGCAATTGAAACTCGTCACCGAGCGCCTCGCCGCGAGCGGCAAGGGCATCATCCTCTTCCACGACAACAAGGCGCGCACGGCCGCAATGATGCCGGCCTTCCTGCGATATTTGCGGGAGAATGGCTACCGGATCGTCCACATCGTACCGTCGGGCACGTCACAGAAGAACGCCGACGGGCGCTGATGCCGGAATGTCACGCCGGCGCAAAATGGGGTGATCTGGGACCTATTAACACTCTGTTCATGCTACGCCCTGCAAATGGACGGGGAGTTTGTATCGGGAAGGGCTTTTGGCGCCTGAACCGTTTCCCGATGTCTCCGACCTACTATGGCGGCAATCGCATATGAGGGCAGACCGGGTTCATGATCGGAAGTAGCGTTGTTTTGCGGACGCGATCGTGGATCGTCCTTTGCCTCGGTGGTTTCCTCGGATGTTCGGCCCTGGGAGCGCCGGCAGCGCTCGCGGCCGACTGTCCCGGCCGTCCCGACGCGCTCGGGACCTCCCGCACCCTCGTGGTCGATCCGCACGAGCACCCGCGGATCGGCACCATGCAGTACCGCGAGACGCTGCCGCTGAAGGACCATGAAGTGGTCCTCACCTTCGACGACGGTCCGCTGCCGAAATATTCCAACCAGGTCCTCAAGATACTCGACGACGAGTGCATCAAGGCGACCTTCTTCATCATCGGCAGCCAGGCCAAGGCGAACCCGGAAGGCGTGCGCAAGCTGGTGGCGGCGGGACACACCGTCGGCACCCACAGCATGAACCATCCGCTGACCTTCGACCGGATGCCGGTCGAGAAATTCGAGCCCGAGATCAACGGCGGCATCGAGTGGACTTCGGCCGCGATGACCGATCCGTCCAAGCTGGCGCCGTTCTTCCGCATCCCCGGCCTGATGCGTGCCGAGGGCGTCGAGAACTATCTGATCTCGCGCGGCATCCAGGTCTGGAGCGCCGATTTCCCGGCCGACGACTGGCGCCATGTGTCGTCCGACCGCGTCTACCAGCTTGCGATCCAGCGGCTGGAGGCCAAGGGCAAGGGCATCTTGCTGCTGCACGACATCCAGGCGCGGACGGTCGCGGCGTTGCCGAAGATCATCCGCGACCTCAAGGCACGCGGCTACCGCATCGTGCATGTGGTGCCGGCGACCGCCGACCGGCCGGCGACGCCGACCACACAGGTCGAGTGGCTGCTGCATCCGCCGACCGAGACCGTGCCGATCGCGCGCTGGCCGCGTGTCCCGAACTTCGTGTTCACGCAGACCAGGACGCTTCCGGCACCCTCGCTCGCCGACCTCAATGCGCAGACCGAGCATCAGCCGCTGCTGCCACGCCGGACCAAGGGGCAAATGGATATCGCATCCACCCTGCCCGTGCCCGGCCGCGCGCTGTTTGCGATTCCGGAAGGCTCGGTCGATGTGCTGCTGTCGACGACGCTGTCGCGGCGGGCCGCGACGCGGCTGGCGATGGCGGCGGAGACGCCGCATGCAGCCAAGGGGGCCAAGGGCAAGCTCGCACGCAACAAGACGGCCAAGCCGCACACTGCGCATGCGGCGCCTGCCGCGCCGAAGCATGCCGCGCAGGTCAAGAGCGGCACGCCCCGCCCGACCCGCGTCGCCAGTCTGAAGAAGCGCGCCTAGAGCGTATCCGGTTCTGATTGAATCAGAACCGAAGCTCTAGATTCTTGGTTTGACGCGTTTTCTTCACGCGAACCGGTGTCCACTTCGCTCGAAAACGCTCTCAGGCGCGATGCGATCAGAATGAAGCGCCTTCGCGCTTCATTCAGGGTCTTTGAATTACTGCCGCAGGATGGCGGCAACGCAGAGCAGCACGATCAGCGCGAGGAAGAACAGGTCCATATAGGACTTGAGCTCGCCGTCGCGGCGCAGCCGGGCAACGTCGGCGACCACCTGCTTGCGCGCGTTGGTCCCGCCCGAACCGTCGTTGATCGGACCCTGAAGGCGCCGCGTCTCGGCCTCCAGCCTCTCTATCTTCTGGTAGAAGTAGAAGGCGCGCAGCGTCGAGGCCGCGCGCATGGCGGCATAGACCAGCACCAGGATCGCGACGATCGCCCGGTTCGGATATTTCTCCATGAAATTCAGGCTGAAATACACCATCGCCATGAAGGCGAAATTGGTGAGGAAGCGGTAGACGAAGCTGAGAAAAACCATGCTGGCTCAAGCCTTGAAGGGGGCAACCGGGACCGTGCTGCCCAATGCGGGATCAGGGGCCCAGACCGGAATAGCCAGCCTGATCCCTGCGGACGCCCGTCTACGCCAACATTGTTTCAGCAAAGATACCACGGCCCCGCAACTTGCCGCCTTTTAGCCACACGCCGCCATAATGCAAGGGCGCTCCCTCCCGTAACGGCTCAATGGCGATTTGGCGGAAGTCGCGATAGACTGCGCCGTGCCGCCACATCCGGGGTCTGCCGATGCCGAAGAAGGGAATCACCGGCCACGACGAATGGGTTCTGACCGAGGCCCTCGCGACCGCCCTGGTCGCGCTGGAGCAGCTCGAACCCAAGCACCAGCCGAACGCGCATATGGACGACATCCGCAAGATGCTCTCGAGCGGCAAGGAGCCGGCGGCGGTGAGCCTGCACCTCGCCCAGGCCAAATGCCGCCTGTTTCCCGACCTCGACCCGCTGGAGATCTACCGGGAATACGGCATCGGCGAGGAATATGGCTGAGCGGGGCGGCTTAAGGGCCGGCCACGGCGTCGCCCGCAGACCGCCGGGGGCGAAGATGTACGGCAAAGGCCTCGGTTTCGAACCACCGCGGTACAGGCGGATCTGCAACTCGCTACGCGCGGCTACGCCGGCGTTGCGGCCGGCGCCACGTCGAGGCGCACCGCCACGCCATTCAGATCCGCGCTTGGCGCGGGGTAGAGCTCCATGACGAGCGGATCATGGCCGGGAACGATGTGGTCCGCGTCAGGCGCCGCGGCGCGCAGCTTGTCGAAACCCACCAGCATGTCGCCGACATGAAACGCCGTCGTGAACGGACGCTCGCTCGTCATGTTCTCGTAGAAATGGCTGACGTCGGAGGCGAGCACGACGGGGCCGCGGCGGGTGTTGACGCGGACGAATTGCAGACCGGCGGAATGTCCGCCCGCCGCATGGACCGTCAGCCCGGGCGCGATCTCGGCGTCGCCGTCGTAGAACAGCACCCGGCGGGCGTAGTTCAGCCGCACGATCCCGCAAATATCCTCGACCTCGAAGGAATGCGACAGCCTCGGATATTGCATATAGCGGCCGGTGGCATAGGCGAGCTCGCGCTCCTGGAGATGAAATCGCGCGTTCGGAAACCGGTCGAAATTGCCGGCATGGTCGTAGTGCAGATGCGTGAGGATCACGTCCTTGACGTCGGCAGGGTCGATGTCGAACGCGGCAAGCGTCTCCACCGGGCAGCGCAGGAAATTCCGCCTGCGCTGCCTGGCGATCTCCGCGTTGAACCCGGTGTCGATGACGAAGGTGCGCCCGCCTCCCCGCGCCAGCCACATGAAATAGTCCATCGGCATCGGCCCGTCATGCGGGTCGCCGCCGATGAAGTGCTCGCTGCGCTGCGCATCGCGCGTGGCGTAGCGGATGGCAAACAGCTCGTAGTCCGGGTCAGCCATGACGTCTTCCGATCAGGGATGCGCGCTCACGAACCGGCCGCGTCGACCTCGTTGAAGGCCTCGCGCGCATTGCGGAAGGCGTCGATGCCGGCGGGCACGCCGCAATAGACGGCGACCTGGAGCAGGATCTCCTTGATCTCCTCCTTGGTGAGCCCGTTCTTCAAGGCGCCCTTCACATGCAGCTTCAATTCGTGCGGCCGGTTCAGCGCGCCGAGCATCGCCAGATTGACGATCGAGCGCGTGCGGCGGTCGACACCCGGCCGCGTCCACAAGGCGCCCCAGCAGAATTCGGTCGACCACTCCGCCATGGTGCGCGTGAACTCGTCGGCCCCCGCGATCGACTTGTTGACGTAATCCTCGCCCAGCACCTCCTTGCGAACCTTGAGGCCTTTTTCGAACAGTTCGGTCTTGCTCATGATCGTCCCTTTCAGGTCTTGAGAGTTGCTGGTTGGAGTTTGTTCAGCGCGAGGCCAATGGTGGCCGTAGCGATTGCAGGAGATTGCCGACGTCATCCGCCGCATCGAGCCGCCAGACGGCCTCGATGACGCGGTCCGCATCCCAAGCGCTTCGACCTGTGCGTATGCCGTCGCGCAACTTCGCCTCGATATCACGGTCTGACAGCGGCGCAGCCTGGCTGCCGCGCGGCGAGGTGACGGTTTCCGTGAGCACATCGCCGGAGGCCAGACGCAAGGTGACGCGCGCGGCGCCGTCAGGCATCGCGCGGTCGAGCTCCGCCTTCACCTTCAACCGCAGTTGCGCGATATCGGGCCGATCGACGGTCTCCTGCTCGAACTCGGTCACGCCGGCCGCGCCGAGCAAGAGGCCGCACGCCGTGCAATGATGGATGCTGACGCGCGCATCGCGCGCGTTGTTGACGGGGCGGTCACCGCGGGCGAGCAGCAGCGCCGAGCCCTGCACCATCACCTGCTCGATCTGGTCGACCCGTCCGGCGATGCGCTGACGCAACCCGAGGCAGGCGTCGATCACCGCATGGAATACGATGCCGGCCGGATACGGCTTGTAGGTGTTCTTCGCGATTTCCCAGGTCTTGCCGAGACCATCGAGAAGTCTCGTTTGATCGAGCTCGTCTCCCATGGTGCGGGCCCAGCCGAGCGGCCCCTCGATGGCGCGGGGGGCCGCCTCGAAGCCCTGCTGCGCCAGCAGCGCGGCGAACAATCCGTTCCGCGCAGCGTTGCCGACGCTGACATTCTTGGCGGCACTGGGCAGGTTCTCGACATTGCCGGCCGACTGGCTCGCCGCAATGCCGATGGCGTTCGCAATCCCCTCCGCCGGCAGGCCCAGCAGCTTCGCGCACGCCGCCGCCGCGCCGAAAATCCCGCAGGTCGAGGTGATGTGCCAGCCACGCGCATAGTGGCGCGGCGAAACCGCATTGCCGATCCGGCACTCGACATCCACGCCGAGGATGAAGGCCGTCAGCACCTCGCGCCCCGACGTCCTGCGCGTCTCCGCCAGCGCCAGCACGGCCGCGGCGACGGGCGCGGCCGGATGAATGATCGTGTCGGGGTGGGTGTCGTCGAAGTCGAGCAGATTCGCCGAGACGGCATTGAGAAACGCGGCGGACATCGCATCCATGCACCGGGCATGGCCGATGACCGTCGATGTCGCGGTGCCGCTGAACGGCGACAAGGTGCGCATCGCGGCCATCACCACCGGATCGCGCGCGGAGAGAAGCGCTGTTGCGAAGAAATTGAGGATCGAGCGTCGCGCCTCGAGGCTCTGCGACTGCATGTCTGCCCATGACGACGCCGCGACGAAGTCGGCGAGCGTCCTGCTCACGCTTGGAATCGGGTCTTGCGGCACGCGGGGCGTCTTCCTCGTTTTGTCCGGACCTTATGCCGATCCGCGGCAAACTGTCGACCCCAAATGTTATGCTTGACAGCTTGTCTGACAATCATAACAATCCCGCCCGCTGGCGCGGGGTCCCCTCGCCGCGACGATTGCGGCCGACACGGCCGGCGATCGGCACGAGATCAACGACCACAAGATCAAGAAGGCGCGCCCCATTGCGGGACCGCGCGACAGGGAGTGAACGATGGCGGGAGAAACGCTCGGCGTGATCGGCACGGGCCGCATGGGCGGTCCGATGGCGGGACGATTGATGGACGCGGGCTATTCGCTCGTCGTCTATGACACGCAGGCCGAGGCCACTCAGCCGCTGGTCAAGCGCGGCGCGCTGCTCGGCAAATCGCCGGCCGACGTCGCCTCTCGCGCCGACATCATGCTCGCCAGCCTGCCGACACCCGACATCGTCAAGGCGGTCACGCTCGGCCAGGACGGTATCAGCAGCGGCAATCGCGCGAAGATCGTGATTGACCTGTCGACCTCGGGGCCCGGCGCGGCAAAGCTCGTCGCCGAGGGCCTGAAAGCCAAGGGCATGACGCTGGTCGATGCGCCCGTGAGCGGCGGCATCAAGGGCGCCGTCAACGGCACGCTGGCGGTGATGGTGTCCTGCCCGCAGGCGACCTACGAGACCGTGCAGCCGATCCTGAAGAATTTCGGCAAGCTGTTTTACACCGGCGACAAGCCCGGCGTGGCGCAGACCGCCAAGCTCGCCAACAACCTGATGGCGGCCGCAGCCCTCGTGATCACCTCGGAAGCCGTCGCCATGGGCGTCAAGGGCGGCGTCAACGCCAAGGTGCTGATCGACATCATCAACGCTTCGAGCGGCCGCAACAGCGCCTCCGAGGACAAATTCCCGCGCGCGGTGCTGCCCGGCACGTTCGATTTCGGTTTCACCACCGGCCTCTCCTACAAGGACGTCCGTCTCTGCGTGGACGAAGCCGAGGCCATGGGCGTGCCGATGGTCTGCGGCGCGGTGGTGCGGCAGATGCTCGCGATCACCAACGCCAAATACGGCGCCTCGTCCGACTTCACCTCGATCGCAAAAGTGCTCGAGGAATGGGCCGGGGTGGAGATGCGCGGCTAAGCGCACGAGCGTTCAGGGAGAGCGACCCGCGATGACGATCGGCCCGACCGGATCAGGCAAGATATCGCTCGCGCGCCAGATGGCGCGGAGCGTGCTTGCGCGCGATCTCGGTGATTTCGCGCCTGAAGTTGTCGCGAAAGCAAAACTCTGCCTGCTCGACTTCCTGTCTTGCGCCTTCGAGGCGGGCCATCATCCCTGGAGCCGCCAGGCGGTCGCGATCGCGCAAGGCGGCGGCAATGCGACGATCGTCGGAACGTCGCAGCTCTCCTCTCCTGCTGACGCGGCCTTCGCCAATGCCGTCATGGGGCACGGCCTCGTGCGCGAAGACATGCATGCGGCCAGCATCGCGCACCACGGCGTCGTGATCTGGCCGGCCCTGCTCGCGCTGTCCGAACAGGCGCCGCTGCGCGGGGACAGACTGCTCGCGGCCGCCATCATCGGCTATGAGACCGGCGCGCGGATCGGCCGCGCGCTGCTGACCTCCGACCTCGCGCGCCTCTATCGCCCGACCGGCCTCGTGGCCCCTCCAGGCGCGGCGCTCGCGGGAAGTTTTGCGCTGGGCCTTTCGGAGGACCAGGCGACCAGCGCCATCGCGATCGCGGCCAACACCTCCAGCGGACTCAACGAATGGCCGCATGCCGGCGGGTCCGACATGTATTTCCATCCCGGCTTTGCCGCGAGCAATGCGATCAAGGCGATCGGCCTCGCCGCGGCCGGCGCGTTCGGCTCGGAGACGATCCTCGAAGGCGAAGCCGGCCTGTTCGCCGCATACCGCCGCCAGGCCGCGCCCGAGAGCATCGCGCTTTTCCCGGACGGCGAATGCGAGATCATGGCCGTCTACAACAAGCCGGTCCCGGCCTGCAATTTCGCGCAGACAGCGGCACAGGCGGCGCTTCGCGTCTCGCACGAGCTCGCCAGCGCCGAGGAGATCGACCGCATCGTCATTCGCGCGCCCGATGCCGCCGTGCGTTATCCCGGCTGCGACTCCATGGGGCCCTATCGCAACGCGCTCCAGGCCAAGATGAGCATTCCGTTCAGTGTCGCGGCGACGCTGGCGCGCGGCGAGATCGAGGAAGAGAACTACGCCGAACTCGACGATGCTGACATCATCCGTCTCGTTGCGATCACCCACCTCAAGGCAGACGCAGGCTTCACCGCCGCCTTCCCGGGCAGGCAGGGCGCGGAGGTGACCGTGCAGCTGCGCGACGGCCGGACCATCCGGCACGCTTTGCCCGACGTCATCGCGGCAACGCCTGCAGATATTCGCGCACGCTTTCGCAGCGCGGCAGCCGCCGTTCTCGACGCGGACCGCGCGCGCCGGCTCGAGCAACTGATCGACCATTGCGAACAACTTGGCAATGCCGGCGACATCGCCGCGCAATGCCGCCTCAACGCAACGGAACGGGTTTTACGATCGGCATCATAAGAAGTGCCTGATAGTACGGGGGAAACATGGTCAATTTGAAGACCAGTCTAGCATCGTCAGTGGCGAGCGCGGCCACCGCGCGGAGGCGGGGCTGATGGAAGGGTTCTTTCAAGCGCTCGCCGCGGGCCTTCTGATCGGCGCCGTCTACGGCCTGATGTGCGTGGGGCTCGGCCTGATCTTCGGCGTCATGCGCGTCATCAACTTCGCCCATGGCGATTTCATGATGCTCGGCATGTACACGGCCTTCTATCTCTTCACGGCCGCCGGCGTGCAAACGTTGTTCGGCAACACGGTCGGGCCGTTCGTCGCCATCCTGCTGGCCGGGCCCGTGCTCGCGGTGTTCGGCTATGTCGTGCACCGGACGCTGATCTCGCACGTATCAGGCACCCGCACCGCCTCGCTCGAAGGCGAAGGCCATTACGCCCAGCTCATCCTCACGCTCGGCATCGCGCTGATCCTGCAGAACGGCGGCCTCATCGTGTTCGGCTCGGTGCTGGCCTCGATCCGCACGCCGTTGTCGAGCTCGGCCTGGGAGCTCGGCCCCATCTTCGACATGAGCATCTTCCTCAACAAGGCGCGCAGCATCGACATGATCGTCTCGCTGGTCATGATGATCCTGCTCTCGCTCTTGATCACGCGCACCCGGATCGGAAAATCGCTCCGGGCCGCCGCGGACAATCCGACCGCCGCGACCTATATGGGCATCGACGTCGACCGCGCGCACCGCACCGCCTTCGCGCTCGGCTGCGGCATCACCGCCATTGCCGGCGGCCTGCTGGCGACCAACTATCCGTTCCACCCCTTCGTCGGCCTCGAATACGTCATCGTGATGTATGCCGGCGTCGTCCTCGGCGGCATGGGCAGCATCATCGGCGCGTTCTGGGGCGGCATGACGATCGGCCTCGTGCAGCAGATGTCGACGCTGATCCTGCCGACGCAATTGCAGAACGCGGCAATCTTCGCCGTCTTCCTCCTCATCATCTTCTTCCGTCCGCAAGGTTTCTTCGGGCGCGTGGTCGAGAGGACGTGACGATGCTGCGGATGCGATCCTTGCTGCCTCCCCTGCTCTTCACGCTCGCTTATGCGATCGTGTCGCTCGGCGTCACCAACTCCTACTACCAGCTCATCCTGACGCTGGTGCCGGTGTGGGCGGTGTTTGGCCTGTCGTGGAATCTGCTCAGCGGCTATACCGGCCTGGTCTCGTTCGGCCACGCCGCCTTCTTCGGCATCGGCGCCTATGCGACCGCGCTCGGGCAGATCTATTTCGACATCTCGCCCTGGCTGCTGATCCCGGCTGCGGCCATGCTCGGGGGCATCGCCGGCCTCCTCATCGGCTTTCCGACCTTCCGCCTGCAGGGCCATTACTTCGCGCTGGCAATGCTCGCCTATCCGCTCGCCATCCTCTACGTGTTCGAATGGCTCGGCTTCCAGGAGGTGACGCTTCCGATCAAGCGCGACGCGCCGATCGCCTATATGCAGTTCGCCGATCCCCACTTCTACACCCTGTTGGGGCTCGCGCTCATGCTCGCCACGATCGTGCTGACGCAGGTGATCGAGCGATCCCGTTTCGGCATGGCGCTGCTCGCGATCAAGCAGAACGAGGCCGCGGCCGAGGCTGCCGGAATCAACACGCTGGCCTGGAAGCTACGCGCGATCATCTTGAGCGGAGCGATCGCGGCCGCCATCGGCGGGTTCTACGCGCAGGTGCTGCTGGTTGTGACGCCGCAATCGGTGTTCGGCATGCTGGTGTCGGCACAGGCGCTGACGGTCGCGATGTTCGGCGGCGTCGGCACGGTGTGGGGGCCGGTGATCGGCTCGGTGATCCTGATCCCCCTCGCCGAGATCCTGCACGCCGAAGCCGGCGCGCGCATCCCCGGCATTCAGGGCGTCATCTTCGGCATTGCCATCGTCTGCGTCATTCTGCTCGCGCCGGAAGGATTGTTCTGGAAGCTGCGCGATCTCCTGCGCAAGCGACGCGCACCCAGGCCGACGATCGATGTCACGCCGGAAGCAGCTCCCGCCAATATCACTGCGCTGAAGCCTGTGGCGCGGCAGCGCGCCGCCAAGGGCGAAGTGATGCTCGAGGTGAAGAACCTCTCGCGTTCGTTCGGCGGCCTGAAGGCCGTGCAGGACGTCAGCTTCAAGCTGCACAAGAACGAGATCCTCGGCATCATCGGGCCGAACGGTGCCGGCAAGACCACGCTGTTCAACCTGCTCAACGGCTTCCTGAAGCCGAGCCAGGGCGAGGTGCTGATCGACGGTCGCAACATGTCCGGCCAGCGGCCCCATGTGATCTGCGAGGCCGGGATCGGCCGCACCTTCCAGGTGATGCGGCCGTTCCTGCGCATGTCGATCCTCGATAACGTCGTGGTCGGAGCCTATGTGCGGGCGCGCACCGACGATGAGGCCCGCAAGATGGCGGCCGACGCGGTCGCCCGCGTGGGGCTCTCCGCCGTCGCCGACCGCCTCGCCGGTGAGCTCTCGACCAAGGAGCTGCGGCTGATGGAGCTGGCCCGCGCGATCGCCGGGCAGCCGCGCATCCTGCTGCTCGACGAGACGCTCGCGGGCCTCGGCCATGGCGAGGCGGACGAGGTCGTCGCCGTGATCCAACAGCTCGCGCGCGACGGCATGACCATCGCCATCATCGAGCACACCATGCAGGCGATGGTGCGCCTCGTCGATCGCTTCCTCGTGCTCGACCACGGCGCCGTCATTACCGAAGGGCTGCCGGAGGTGGTGACGCGCGACAGCCGCGTCGTCGAGGCCTATCTTGGCAAGAAGTGGGCGGGCCATGCTGCGAATTGAGGGATTGAGCGCGGGCTACTCCGCAAAACCCGTTTTGAACGACGTCTCGATCGAGGTCGGCGCCGGCCAGTTCGTCGCCATCGTCGGCCCGAACGGGGCCGGCAAGACCACGCTGTTCAAGACGATCTCCGGCATCGTCAAGCCGAGCGGCGGCGCGATCATTTTCGACGGCGTCGATTTGCTCGCGGTGCCGCCACCGCAGCGCGCCCATCTCGGCATCGCCCACGTCCCGGAGGGACGCCAGGTCTTCCCGTCGCTGACCGTGATGGAGAACCTGGAAATGGGCGCGATGACCGAGAGTGGCCGGCGCGATTGGCAGAGCAACATCGAGCGCATCTTCGAATGGCTGCCGGTGCTGAAGGAGCGCCGCGATCAATTCGCCGGCACGATGTCCGGCGGCCAGCAGCAGATGCTGGCGATCGGCCGCGGCCTCGCCTCCTCGCCGAAGCTTCTGATGCTGGACGAGCCCTCGATGGGGCTCGCGCCCTCGACCGCCGACTTCATCTTCGAGCGGCTGATCGAGATCCGGCGCCAGTCGGGGCTGACCATGCTGCTGGTCGAGCAGCGCGTCGCGGAAGCGCTGGAGTCTGCCGATCACGGCTATGTCCTCGAAGCCGGGCACGTCGTGCTCCAGGGCAACAACGCCACGCTGCGCGCCGACGACCGCGTGCGGAAAGCCTATCTCGGCATGTGACCAACACAAAAACAAAGAGCAGGGAGAAACAAAATGAACAAGACTTCAAAGGGACTGAGTCGTCGCACCGTGCTGTCGGGCGCCGCCGCCATCGGCCTCGCCGGCGTGGCGCGCGCGCAGGCCCCGGCAGAGATCAAGGTCGGGCTGATCGTGCCGCTGTCGGGCATCTACACCCGTCCCGGCCAAGTCATGAAGATGGGCGCCGAGATGGGCATCGAGCACATCAACGCGCAAGGCGGCATCAAGGCACTCGGCGGCGCCAAGCTGAAGCTGGTCGTGATCGACTGCGGCGACACCACCGAGAAGGCCAAGAACGCCGCCCAGCGCATGGTCGCGCAGGAGCCCGACCTCGTCGCCGCCACCGGTGCCTATCTCTCCTCCTTCACGCTCGCGGTCACCGAAGTGACCGAGCGCGCCGAATTGCCGGTGCTGACGCTGTCCTATTCGGACCTTCTGACCGACCGCGGCTTCAAATACATCTTCCAGACCGCGGCGACCGCGAGCCGCCAGTCCGAGCTCGGCCTGCCGACGCTGATGAAGCTCGCCGAGAACGCCTCGGGCAAGAAGCCCAAGACCGTGGCGATGCTGATGGACAACACCGCGACATCGGTCGCCACGGCCAAGGCGCTGAAGGAGAAGCTGTTCGCGCAGGAAGGCCTCCAGCTCGTGGTCGAGGAAGTCTGGACCCCGCCGCTGTCGGATGCGACGCCGCTGATCCAGAAGGTTCGCTCGGCCAAGCCCGATCTGCTGCTGTTCATGCCGAATGCGGTGTCCGACGCCAAGCTCGGCCTGGAGAAGATCAGCGAGTTCGGCCTCGGCCAGGGCAAGATCCCGACCGTGTCCTTCAGCATCACCATCGCCGAGCCCGACATGCTCCAGAGCGTGAGCCCGGAGACGGTGCAAGGCATCATGACCATCGTCGCCAATTGGGGCTCGAAAGGCCACGAGGCGCTGATCGCCGAGCTCAAGGCCAAATACAAGGAGCCCTGGATGACGCAGAACGTCATCTCGACCTATGGCGACATGTGGCTGATGAAGGAGGCGCTGGAGAAGGCCGGCAAGGCCGACCGCAATGCGGTCGCGCAGGCCTTCCGCACCATGGATGCCGGCCCGTCGAAATACTATCCGGGCGGCCAGCTCAAATTCGACGAGAAGGGCCGCCGCGTCGGCGCCGGCGTCGTCATCGTGCAATGGCAATCGGGCGTGCCTGTCACCGTTTACCCGCCCGAGCTCGCGCAGGCGCAGCCGTTCTGGCCGAAGAAGTCCTAAGCGTCGCGCACATCCTGGGGAGGAGACTGTCATGACTGCCAAGAGCAAGATCACGATATCGCGGCGAACCCTGCTAGCCGGCGCGTCCGGCACGCTGATCGCGTCCCGCGCGGCCTGGGCGCAGCAGCCGTCGGAGGTCAAGGTCGGCCTGCTGGTGCCGATCTCCGGGCTCTATGCCCGTCCGGGAACGGTGATGCGCGAAGGCGCCGAAATGGCGATCGACCACATCAACACGCAAGGCGGCGTCAAGGCGCTCGGCGGCGCCAAGCTGAAGCTCGTCGTGCTCGATTCCGGCGATACCACCGAGAAGGCCAAGAACGCAGCCCAGCGCATGGTGGCGCAGGAGACCGATCTGGTCGCCGCCAGCGGCGCCTATCTGTCCTCGTTCACCCTCGCGGTGACCGAAGTGACGGAGCGCGCCAATTTGCCGATGCTCACCCTCTCCTACTCCGACCTCATCACCGAGCGCGGATTCAAATACGTGTTCCAGACCGCGGCCACCGCGGGGTCGCAGGCCAGGCAGGCATTGCCGCAGCTCATCAAGCTGGCGGAGACGGCCTCGGGCAAGCGCCCGAAGACGGTCGCCATCCTCACCGACAACACCGGCGCCTCGATCGCCTCCGCCAAGGCGATGCGCGAGGGCCTGCTGGCGGAGAACCAGCTGCAGCTGATCGTCGACGAGACCTTCACGCCGCCGCTCGCCGACGCAACCTCGCTGGTGCAGAAGATCCGTTCGGCGAAGCCCGATCTGCTGTTCTTCCTGCCGACCGTGATCTCGGATGCCAAGCTGCTGCTGGAGAAGATGAACGAGTTCGGCCTCGGCCAGGGCAAGATTCCGACCATCTCGTTCGGCATCGCGATCGCCGAGCCGGACATGCTGCAGACCGTCAGCCCCGAGCTGCTCCAGGGCGTCCTGACCTGCGTCGCGAGCTGGGGCGCCAAGGGCCATGAGGCGCTGATCGCCGAATTGAAGACCCGCTACAAGGAGCCGTGGATGACGCAGAACGCGATCTCCACCTATGGCGACATGTGGGTGATCAAGGACGCGCTGGAGAAAGCCGGCAAGGCCGATCGCGTCGCCGTCGGCGAAGCGCTGCGCACCATGGATGGCGGTCCTTCGAAATATTACCCGCTGGGCGAGATCAAGTTCGACGAGAAAGGCCGCCGCGTCGGCGCCGGCATGACCATCGTGCAATGGCAGGCCGGCGTGCCGGTGACGGTGTTCCCGCCCGAGCTCGCGCTGGCAAAACCGTTCTGGCCCAAAAGCTGATAGCGCCCGAACAAGAAACGGAGAACCACATGGACAAGGCGACCTACGACCGCGGCCTCGAAATCCGCAAGAGCGTGCTCGGCAACGAGTTCGTCGACAAGGCGATCGCATCCGCGGACGAGTTCAACCGCCCGATGCAGGACCTGACCACGGAATATTGCTGGGGTTACGTCTGGGGCCGCGAAGGCCTGACACGAAAGACGCGCAGCTTCCTCAACCTGGCGATGCTCTGCGCGCTCAACCGGCCGCACGAGCTGAAGACGCATGTCCGCGGCGCGCTCGCCAACGGCGCGACCAAGGAGGAAATCCGCGAGGTCTTCATGCAGGTCGCGATCTATTGCGGCGTGCCGGCCGGCGTCGATGCGTTCCGCAACGCGAAGGAAGTCTTCGCCGAACTCGACAAGACGTAGCGGAGCGCGACGGCCATGAAGGACAAATGGGCGCTCGTGACCGGTGCGACGGCAGGCCTCGGCCTTGCCATCGCGGAGGGCCTTGCCGGTGCGGGCGCCAATATTGTCCTGCACGATCTCGTCGCACCGAAGCAGGCCGCTGATGATCTCCGCGCCCGCTTCGGCGTCGAGGTCGTCGCGGCCGGCGTCGATCTGTCCCAGCGCGAGTCCATCGAGGCCATGATGGCGGACCTGCTCGACCGCTGCGGCGCCATCGACATTCTCGTCAACAACGCGGTCGTCAGGCATTTTTCGGCGATCGAGCAGTTTCCGCCCGACCGCTGGGACGAGGCGCTGGCCGTCAATTTGTCGGCGCCGTTCCACCTCATCCGCCTGGCGCTGCCGGCGATGAAGCAGCGCGGCTGGGGCCGGATCATCAACATGGGCTCGATCTATTCGAGCCGCGCGATCGAGGATCGCATCGATTACGTCACCACCAAGACGGCGATTCTGGGCATGACCCGCGCCGTCGCCATCGAGACAGCGCGCAGCGGCATCACCTGCAACACGCTTTGCCCCGGCACGCTGCCGACGCCCGCGATCCTGAACAAGATCGCGACGATGGCGGAGACCAGCGGCCGCCCCGCCAGCGACGTGACGGCCGACTATCTCGGCGAGCGCCAGCCGACGCAGCGCTTCATCGAACTGGAGGCCGTCGCGGCCATGGTCGTCTTCCTCTGCGGTCCGGCCGCAAACGACATCACCGGCGCCAGCCTGCCGATCGACGGAGGCTGGTCGGTGGCATGAGAACATCGGAATGGGAGTGCTGCGATGACTGAACGATCAGACCAGAACGTCGTGCTGACCGGTGCTGCCGGCGGCATGGGGCGCGCCATCACCAAGGCGCTGCTCGACAGTGGCCGCCGCGTCGTGCTGGTCGACCGCGACGCCAAGGCGCTTCAGGAACTGGCGGCAACAGCGGGCGATGCGGTGTTTCCGATCCAGCTCGACGTCAGCGACGCCAAGGCCGTCGATCGCCTGCCCGATGCCATTCCCGGTCATTTCAAGCCGGTTGACGTTCTCATCAACAATGCCGGCCACGACATCGGCGGCCGGACGCGCTTCGACATCGGCTCTGCAGACGACTGGTCCAACATCATCCAGACCAATCTGATCGGCCTGATGCGCGTCACGCGGGCGATCCTGCCCGGCATGGTCCAGCGCAATGCCGGCCATGTCGTCAACATCAGCTCCATCAACGCGGTGCGGATCGTGCCCGACATGGCGGCGTACAGCACCAGCAAGGCGGGCGTGCACATGTTCACCGAGACCCTGCGGGGCGAGCTGGCGGACACCGCGATCCGGGTCACCGAGCTGCAGCCCGGCCTGACCCGCACCAACATCATCCTAACCCGCTACCGCGGCGATCAGCAGAAGGAGAAGGAGTATTTCGACCAGTTCAGGATGGCGCTCGATCCGGCCGATATCGCGCGGTCGATCGTCTTCGCCCTTGACCAGCCCGCCCACGTGCAAATTGCCGAAATGATGATTCTGCCTGTAAACCGGTACTGATTTTTCCCAACCAGGACCAGGACATGGAAAGACGTCGCGAATTGCAGTCGACCCTCCGCATCGAGGACGTCCCGACCGTCCGGGCGATGGTGGCACAGAAGCTGCGTGCGGCGATCATGTCCGGGACGCTGAAGCCGGGCCAGCGCCTGGTCGAGCGCGAGCTCTGCGAGATGATGGGCGTCAGCCGCCCCTCGATCCGCGAAGCGCTGCGTGCGCTCGAGGCCGATGGGCTGGTCAATACGGTGCCGCACCGCGGTCCCGTGGTGTCCACCATCAGCCTGGAGGAGGCCCGGCAGCTCTACGCCGCACGCGCGGTGCTCGAAGGTTTTGCCGGCCGCGAATGCGCCAGGCTGCACGATCCCGAGGTCGCGCGCCGGATCGGGGAAGCGCTGACGCGGTTGAAAGCGGCCGCGGCCAAGCAGGATCTCGTCGGCAGCCTCGAAGCCAAGACCGATTTCTATGCGGCGCTGATCGGCGGCTGCCGCAATACCTTCATCGAGCGCATGCTCAAGCCGCTGCACGACCGCATCCAGCTGCTGCGGATCACCTCGATGTCGCAGCCGAAGCGGATCAACAAGAGCCTGCGCGAGGTCACCGCGATCTGGCGCGCGATCCAGAACGGCGATCCTGACCTCGCCGAGCGTTGCTGCGTCGACCACATCAACGCGGCTGCGGTGGCCGCGCTCGACATGATCGAAAAATCGTCGGCAGCCAAGGAGGCGGCGCCTTCCGACGACTAGAACAATGCCGCCAGGGAGTGTTCGATGAAGTTTCTCGTACGATCGCTGTTCCTGCTCCTTCTGCTCTGCCCTCGTGACGCGGCGATCGCGGACGAGTATCCGGCCCGCCCGGTCACGGTCATCGTGCCGTTCTCTGCCGGCGGTCCCGGCGACGTCATCGCGCGCATCCTCGGCAGCGCCATGAGCGCGACGCTGAAACAGTCCGTCGTCATCGAGAATGTCGTCGGCGCCGGCGGCACACTCGGCACCAACCGCGTCGCCAAGGCGGCCCCCGACGGCTACACGCTGCTGCTGATGCATGTCGGCCAGGCCACCGCCCCTGCCCTCTACGCCAAGCTGCCATTCGACCCCGTCGGCGACTTCGCCCCGATCGGGCTCGTCACCGACGTGCCGATGATCCTGGTGGCGCGGCCGAACTTTCCGGCCAAGAATCTCGGCGAGCTGATCGCGCACATCCGCAGCGCCGGCGACAAGATCACCTTCGGCAATGTCGGTCTCGGCTCGGCCTCGCAGCTCTGCGGCCTGATGTTCATGAGCGCGACCGATACCAAGCTCACGCCGATCTACTACAAGGGCGGCGGACCGGCGCTGAACGACGTCATCGCCGGCCACATCGACGTCTATTGCGATCCCGCGACGGGACCGACGCCCTATATCCAGTCGAGCACGATCAAGGGCTACGCGATCACCAGCAGGACGCGCGTGGCGACGCTGCCTGACGTGCCGACCTCGACAGAGGCCGGCGTTCCCGCGTTCGACGTGACGACGTGGTATGGTCTCTATGCGCCGAAGGGCACGCCGAAGCCCGTGGTCGACCATCTCGTCGGCGCGCTGCAGACGGCGCTGAAGGACCCCGCGCTGGTCAGCCGCTTCGCCGAGCTCAGCATGGCGCCGGTCGAGCCCGAGCGCGCCACGCCGGAGGCGCTGGAATCGTTCCTGAAAGCCGAGATCGTCAAATGGGCGCGGATCATCAAGGCGGCCGGAATCGAGCCGCAATAGGCTTGCCCGACGTGCTTTCGCGACGTTGCGCGAGCCCTGAGCCACCGGAGCGCGGCACTCGCCGGCTCCAGCCCGGAAATCTCAATGATCTGAAAGAGATAATGAGCCTGGTGCGCTCGGAGGGACTCGAACCCCCACGATTTTACTCACTGCCACCTCAAGGCAGCGCGTCTACCAGTTCCGCCACGAGCGCTTTGGGGATGCCGGCTTGAGGCTTGAGGGCCAGCCGGATCAACGGCGCCGATCTAACAAATCCATCAGAGGGGTACAAGCCTGCAAAGCCCCTGAATTCCACAAGCTTTGCAGGAAAATTCGGGCCGCTCGCCCGAATCGGCCGCGAGCCGCCCGCAAGACCGCTATCGCGTGCCCGGCGAACGCGGCAGCATCTGCTTGACCTCGACCGCGATCCGGTTGCGATCGACCAGCACGACGCCGGAGGCTACGGGGAGATTGTTGGCCAGAACCTTGACCTCGTCGGCCTCGGTGGCGTCGAGCTCGATGATGGCGCCGCGGGAAAGACGTAATACCTGATGGATCGGCATCGTGGTGGTCCCGAGGACGACCATGAGATCCACGGTGACTTTATCGAGAGTGGGCACTGTCAGGACCGCCGCAACTTGGGACTGGGACTTGAGATCTGGGGGCTTGGCCAAAGGACTTGAACAAAGGACTTGGCATTTGCCCCCGAGATGATCACCACGTTATGGTTAGCCAATGGTTAATTCGCCGCAAAACCCTCGCCAACAGCTCGATTTGACGTCGTTTTCGGCCACAGACGGGGCGCCCGTCGAGTGGCGAATCTCGGACGCGCCGGTGCCCTATCCGGAGGCGGTGGCCACCATGGAAGCCCGGGTCGCCGCCATTGCGGCGGGCGAAGCCCCCGAGCTGGTCTGGCTGCTCGAACACCCCCCGCTTTACACCTCCGGCACCTCGGGCAAGGACACCGACCTGCGCGATCCCCGCTTCCCGATTTTCGCCACGGGGCGCGGCGGCCAGCTGACCTATCACGGCCCCGGCCAGCGCGTGGCCTACATCATGCTCGACCTCAAGCGCCGCCGGCCGGACGTGCGGGCCTATGTCGCGAGCCTGGAGGAGCTGATTCTGCGCACGCTCGCCGCCTTCAACATCCGCGGCGAGCGGCGCGAGGATCGGGTCGGCGTCTGGGTCAAGCGGCCCGACAAAGGCGAAGGCTTTGAGGACAAGATCGCGGCGATCGGCGTGCGGCTGAAGCGCTGGGTCTCGTTCCACGGCATCGCCATCAATGTCGAGCCGGAGCTGGCGCATTTCGCCGGCATCGTGCCGTGCGGCGTCGTCGATCCCCGCTACGGCGTCACCTCGCTGGTCGATCTCGGCCAGCTCGTGACCATGGAAGATGTCGACGTCGCGCTCCGGCAGGCGTTCGAGGAGCTGTTCGGACCGACCCGCGCGCTGCTGCCGGAATCAGTCTCCTGACATTTTCCTGTTCGAGCCCGACCGCGCGAGTTCTCCGCTCCGGGCGGAATCGGCTATGCTGTTTCAGGCGCCGCCCACGCCTCCCCCCTCCGCCGGGAAAGCAGACCTCATGCCGGGCGATGAGATCACCGGCCGACTGTTCGAGCACTGGGCATAAGGAGGGATTGCGCTTTCCGCTCGCAACGGGAGGTTTGGACGATGAGACTTTCTGCGCCGATCTATCATCTGAAGCGACAAGCCAAGCGCCTGTCCCGCGAGGCGGGCATTGCGCTGCACGACGCACTCGACCGCGTCGCCGCGACGGAGGGGTTTTCCGCCTGGAGCATGCTCGCAGCGAAAGCCGCCGCGCTGACGCCCGCCAGCAGGCTGTTCCCGCAATTCCGTCCCGGCGACCTCGTGCTGGTCGGCGCGCGGCCGGGTCAAGGCAAGACGCTGATGAGCCTCGCGCTTGCGGTGGAAGCCATGAAGTCGGGCCAACGCGCCGCGTTCTTCTCACTCGAATATACCGAGAAAGACGTGCTGGATCGCCTGCGCGCAATCGGCGTGGAGCCGGCACAGTTCGACAAATTATTCGAGGTCGATTGCTCCGACGCGATCAGCGCCGACTATGTCGTCAAGCAGATGGCCACAGCGCAACGCGGCACGTTCGTGGTGATCGACTATCTGCAACTGCTCGACCAGAGACGCGAAAACCCCGATCTGACCATTCAAGTGCGCGCATTGAAATCGTTCGCACGCGACCAGGGGCTGATCGTCGTCTGCATATCGCAGATCGATCGATCCTACGATCCCGCGGTCAAGCCCTGCCCCGATCTCAGCGACGTCCGCTTGCCGAACCCGCTGGACCTGACGCTGTTCGACAAGACGTGCTTCCTGAACAATTCCGAAGTTCAGTTCCGCGCGATAGGTTGACGGTCGGGCCGCGGGTGCGAGGGCTCACCCGCGGCCTGCGGCCCTACGCTGCCTTCAGCGCGACATCGAGCTTGCCGGCGATGTAGCGCCGTTCCTGGGTCAGGCCGCCAAACCCGTAGGCGTCGCCCTTGACCTCGTCGACATGGGCATAGGTCTCGGGATGCAGCGGGCCCAAAATCTCGGCCATGCGCTTGAACATCGCGGCGAGATAGGCCGCCTTCTCGTCCTTGGTGTTGGTGCCTTCGGTGACGTGGATGTCGAGCCAGTAGCTGGCGAGATTCTGCTCGGCCAGCGACTTGCCGCCGGCGAACCAGTCATCGGCGTCGACCGACTTCACGATGATCGCGGTCACCTTGGGATCCTTGTGCAGGATTTTTGCGGTGAGCTCGGACACCGCGTTCGCGATGTCGGCCTTCAGCGAGGGCGACTGGCGGGAGGTGGTGTAGGACACGGTGATCAGCGGCATGGTCGTTCTCCTCGATATGCTGCGCGGGTGTTGCGCGGCGTTGAGGAGAAGCTAGACCCGCGGCCGTCATTTTGGTATCTTATCTTTATTGATACCAGTGATAATTATCTATAATGACAACCACGCTCGACATCGCCACGGTGCAGGCCTTCCTGCTGGTCGCCGACCTCCAGAGCTTTACGCGTGCGGCCGAAGCGCTGGGCACGACGCAGGCGGCGGTCAGTCTCAAGCTGCAGCGGCTGGAGACGCTGCTCGGAAGACGCCTCGTCGAACGCTCACCCCGCGCGGTCCGGCTCACGGCAGATGGCGCCAGCTTCCTCGACCGCGCCCGCGCGCTGATGGCGGCGCACGACCTCGCATTATCAGGCGAGGCTCCCGCCACGCAGTCGCTCTCGCTCGGCATTTCCGATCACGCCGCGGGCCCGGAGCTGGTACCGCTGCTCGAACGCCTGCACGCCATGTCTTCAAACCTCACCCTCGCCGTCACCATCGGCTTCTCGCGCGAGATGCAGGACGCTTACGACGCGGGCGAGCTGGATGCGGTGATCGTCCGCCAGGAAGGCAGCCGCCGCGGCGGCGAGAAGCTGACCGAGGACGAGTTTGGCTGGTTCGCCGCACGACGTTTGACGCTGCCGAAGGGCGAAGCGCTGCCGCTGGCAACGCTCGCTCCGCCGTGCGGCGTCCGCGCCATCGCGGTGCGCGCGCTCGATAAGGCCGGAATCGCCTGGCGCGAACGCTTCGTCGGTGGCGGCGTGACGGCGGTGGTTGCCGCCGCGCTCGCGGGACTGGCGATCGCGCCGCTGGCGCGGCGGATCGCGCCGCCCGGCCTGGTCGATATTGGACCCGCGCATAGACTGCCAACACTCGGCCGCTCGAAGGTGATGCTGCATTCGAAGGTCAGCGACCCAGCCAAGCTCGCGGCGCTGCGCGCGGTAGCGGCGACGTTCCGGAGTGTCGCCGCCACCTGACCTCTCACAAGATCGCCTCGAACGCGCTGCGCAGCGTCTCGTGCCGGAAGACAAAGCCGCGGCTCAGCGCCTTGTTGGGCAGCACGCGCTGGCCGCCGAGCAGAAGCTCGTCGGCAAAGCCGCCGCCGATCCGGCGCAAGAGGCCGCCGGGAATGCGGAACACGGCGGGCCGACGCAGCCGGCGGCCGAGCTCCTCGGTGAACTTTGCATTCGTGACCGGGATCGGCGCGGTGGCGTTGACAGGGCCGGTGAGATCGTGCGTCGCCAAGACATAGGCGATGAGGCGAATGAGGTCGTCGCGCTCGATCCAGGACATCCACTGCCGGCCGGTGCCGAGCGGGCCGCCGAGGCCGAATTCGAACGGCGTCAGCATCCGCGTGATGAAGCCGCCTTCGGTGCCGAGCACGAGGCCGATGCGCAAATAGACCACGCGGACGCCGAGTTCCTCCGCCGGCCGCGCCGCCTTCTCCCAGGCTGCGCACAGTTCATGGCTGAAGCAGGCGTGCGACTTCGCCGATTCCGTCAGGACCTGGTCCGCCCACAATCCGTACCAGCCGATCGCGGAGCCGCTGACCAGCACTTCGGGTTTGCGGTCGAGCCGCGCGATCAGCTTCACGACTTCGCCCGTCATGTCGACGCGCGAGCCGATGATCTTCGCCCGCTTCGCCTCGGTCCACAGACCGTTGCCGATCGGCTCGCCGGCGAGATTGACGATGGCATCGATCCGGGTGTCGGCGGCGAGCTGATCGAGGCTGGTGACCAGCGTCACCGGCGGCGGCAGCATTTCGGCCTTGGCGGGATTGCGGATGAGCGCGATGACGTTGTGCCCTGCCCCGGCAAGACTCGCCGCAAGGCGGCTGCCGATGAAGCCGGTGGCGCCTGTGACCAGCACGGTCTTGCGGCCCGGGAGTTTCTCGACGAGTCCGGCCGGCGGCACGCTGCGCATGCGGCCGAGCCGGCGCATCGCCGCAAAATCCCTGACGCCGCAGAGCGCAGCGCCGGCCGCGCAGGCGGTGGCGGCGATGCTGAGCAGGCCCTGATACACGACAGACACGCCGAATGGCCGCATCGCCCAGTCGATCAGCACCGGCAGCAGCAGCACCAGGATGGCGCCGTAATTGATCGCGAGCAGCGTATGATTGATGCGCTCGCTCGGTGGCAGCTTTCGGCTCAAATCCTCCTCGACGAAATCCATCAGCGTGATGACGATCTCGGCGACCAGCACGGCGACGATCAAGAGCGCCAGCACGCCATAGACCTCGAGCCAGCCGAGCAGCAGGAACAGCAGCGCATAAAGCATGTTGCGGATGCCGTGCAGCTTCAACTCGAAACGCTGCGACGGACGCCAGGCCAGTCGCTCGGTGAACTCGTGGTGATAGAAGGTGTCGAACACGCCCATCGCGATCTGGATGGCGATGAGCATCCACAACAACGGGGTCATGACACGGTCTCCCTGAACACGGCGGACTGGTGGATCAGCGCGCCGTAACGCGGATGGATGACATCGAGGGTGAAGCGGAAGGCGCCCGCGCCGAGGTCGCGGTGCGTCACGGTGAGATCGCCCGGGGTGAGCCAGAGCGGCAGCGGGACCCAGAGGCGTCCGAGCTGGAGCCCATAACCCGCGCTGCGGAAGGTCAGCGCCTCGCCCTCGACCGCGATACGCAGCGCCATGGAAATGCCGAAGCCGACATACTCCTCGAGCCCGGTCGGGCCGGCGAAGCGCTTGGCGGAATGGATCACTTGCGGAAAGCCGCGCTTGCGCGCGCAGATGCGGGTCCAGGTCTGGCCGCCGGTCGCGGCGTCCTCGGTGACGCTGACGATCATCGGCACGCCAACGTCGCGGCCGGTCGGCAGCGGCCCGCCGATCATGCGCACGGCTTGTGCGAGCCACCAGCCGATGTCGCTGAAAGAGACCTCGTCGACCACGCCGACATAGACCACGCTGTCGCCGTCGGCGACGCGCTTGGAAAAGCGCCGCCAGGTCGCGAGCGGCAGTCGGCCCCAATCCTCGTCCGGCAACAGCGCATGGAAGCGGCGGTCGTCGAGCAGCCTGATGTGAGCGGAGGGCGTTGCGCCTAAGCCTGACAAGCGAGCCGACGTCATCGCACCCTCCTCGAAACTATTTGACCTTGCCCAGCGGCAGCAGGTTGGCGATCTTCTCGCCAAGCCGCATCAAGGCGACCAACCGCGGCCGCGGCACCTTCAGCATCTGCATGAACCAGTGGTCGGCGAGCTCGGTGAAGGCGAGCATCTCCTTCAACCGTTTGCTCGCGACCGGATTGACGGTGGGATCGACGGCGGCGTCGGACACGCAGGCCCGGAGCGCCGCGATCGCAGGATCGAGCTCCCGCTCCTTGCGGCGCGCGGCGATCCTGGCGGCGACCTCCCAGATGTCGGTCTCGGCCTCGTAATGGTCGCGGCGGTCGCCGAGGATCGGCACGCGCCGGATCAGGTTCCAGGCCAGCAGCTCCTTCAGCGAGTTGGAGACGTTGGAGCGCGCCATGCCGAGCGCATCGGCGATGTCCTCCGCCGTCATCGGCGCCTCCGCGAGATAGAGCAGCCCGTGGATCTGGCTGACCGAGCGATTGACGCCCCACTCATCCCCCATGTCGCCCCAATGCAGGATGAAGCGCTCAACGGCGGCGGGGAGTTTCTTCTTTCCGGTTATTTCTGTCATAACAGAAATATCTGACGCAACCGTTCCACTGTCAAGTGGGTGCCGTCGGCATGCGAGGCGAAAGATTTGCCTAAAAATATCCCACCCTCCGGGAACCATTCGACCCCTCCGGCGTTTGCCCCCGTTGAGGCAGGGTCCCGGAATGGTCGAAAAGTTCAGTCAACAGAGAGACTTGTTCGAGAGCGAACGCAGTTTCCGGCTGTTGGTTGAGGGGGTTGCCGACTACGCGCTCTATATGCTGGATCCCAAGGGGATCATCACCAGCTGGAATATCGGCGGCGAGCGCATCAAGGGCTATTCCCCCTCGGAGATCCTCGGCCAGCATTTCTCCCGTTTCTACACCGAGACCGACCGCGCCAACGGCAAGCCGGCCCGCGCGCTCGGCATTGCGCGGGAAAAGGGCCGTTACGAGGAGGAAGGCTGGCGCGTCCGCAAGGACGGCACGTTCTTCTGGGCCAGCGTCGTCATCGATCCCATCCACGAGGACGGCGAGCTGGTCGGATTCGCCAAGATCACGCGCGACATCACCGAACGCCGCAATACGCAGATCAAGCTCGAGGCGATGCAGAAGCAGCTCGCCGAGTCCCAGAAATTCGACGCGCTCGGGCAACTCACCGGCGGGGTCGCCCACGACTTCAACAATCTCCTGATGATCATCAGCGGCAGCCTCCACATGCTGAAGCGTGGCGCCGACGACGCGGCCAAGGTTCAGCGCGCGATCTCGGCCATCGAGACCGCTACCAAGCGCGGCGCGGCGCTGACCAACCAGCTGCTCACCTTCGCACGGCGGCAGAGCGTCAATCCGCAGGCAATTGATTTCGCCGAGCGCATCGCGGCGATCCGCGAGGTGCTCGATGCCGGCATCGGCAGCTCCGTACGGCTGGCCTTCGACATCGGCCGCGACGTCTGGCCGATCAAGGCCGACGTCTCCGAGCTCGAGACGGCGCTGCTCAATCTCGTCATCAATGCCCGCGACGCGATGCCTGACGGCGGCACCGTGACGATCCGCGCGCGCAATGTCGTGCTGGACGAGGCGCCCCTCGCCGGCGATTTCGTCGCAATCGACGTCGCCGATACCGGGCTCGGCATTCCCTCCGACGTTCTCGACAAGATCTTCGAGCCGTTCTTCACGACCAAGCCGATCGGAAAAGGCACGGGTCTCGGCCTTTCCCAGGTCCACGGCTTCGCGCATCAGGCCGGCGGCACCGTGAAGGTCGCAAGCGATCTCGGCAAGGGCACGACTTTCACCATCCTCCTGCCGCGCGGAGAAGATGTGCCATCGCACGCGACGACGGGGGAGCCGGCGTTCCAAGGCAGCGGCACGGTGTTGCTGGTGGAGGACAATCCGGACGTCGCCATCGTCAGCATCGGCCTCCTGGAGCAGCTCGGCTACCACGTGCGCCGGGTCGCCGACGCCGAAGCCGCCTTGCGCGAGATCGAGAACAACGGCGTCGATTTCGTGTTCTCGGACATCGTCATGCCCGGCAAGATGGACGGCCTCACCCTCGCCCATCATCTCCGCGAGATCCGCCCCGGCCTGCCGATCCTGCTCGCTACCGGCTACAGCGAGGTCGCCGCCGGCGTGCGCGGCGATTTCCCGATCCTGCGCAAGCCGTACGAGATCCACGAGCTGAGCGAGGCGATCTCGAAGCTGCCGAGGTGAGTGTTCACCTCGATATCTTGAGGCATCCAAGCCCCCTCGTCGTCATGGCCGGGCTTGTCCCGGCCATTTACGCCTTGCCACGTCGCACGAAGAACGTGGATGCCCGGGACAAGCCCGGGCATGACGGCTTTCGTTGAGGCCGCACTCAAACCGTCGGCAACACCGAAAACGCCTCCCCTGCCCGGCGCAGGTTCAGCTCTTCCACGCTCGCCGTCTCGCTCGTCACACTGTCCACGCGCGAGGACGGCGGGCCGTGACGGCAGAGCGCGACCATGTCGGCGACGTGCTTCGGCGTGCCCGCGAACAGCGCTTCCACGCCGCCGTCGCGGCGGTTGCGGACCCAGCCTTCAAGCCCGCTCGCCGTCGCCCGATACTCGACCCAGGCCCGATAGCCGACGCCCTGCACGCGCCCGCGGATCATGACCTGAAGGATCGCCCGACTCATCTTTTCAGTCCGAGGAGATCGGCGCTGCGCGCCTTGACGTCGGCCTCGCGCATGACGCGCGCCGTCAGTTCCAAGGATGCGAGCCCCTTAAGGTTCTTCGGCGGCGTGCCTTCGCGCAGCGCCTTCAGCGTCTCGTAGACGGCCTGCGTCGCCGCTGCGATCGGTGCATGGCCCTGGAGCGCGATGCGGACGCGCTGGCTGGCGAGATAGTCGAGCGCGCTCAAATCCTCCGGCGCCCCGCCGAGCACGATCGGCAGGCGCGTCGCGGCGGTAACCGCATCGAGCTCGGCGCGCGACTTGATGCCGGTGAAGAACAGCGCATCGACGCCGGTGGCCTCATAGGCCTTCGCACGCTTGATCGCATCCTCGATCGAGGTGATCGAGGCAGCTCCCGTGCGGCCCATGATGACCAGCGAAGGATCGCTGCGGCCGCCGAGCGCCGCCTTCATCTTGCCGACGCCCTCCTCGAGCGAGATCAGCTGCGTCTTCGCCTCGCCGAAAGCAGCCGGCAGCAGCGTGTCCTCGATGGTGAGACCGGCGGCGCCCGCCGCCTCCAGCTCCTGCACCGTGCGGCGGACATTGAGCGCATTGCCATAGCCGTGATCGGCATCGACCAGCACGGGGAGCGCGGAGGCACGCGACATCCGGCGCATCTGCTCGGCAAGCTCGGTGAGCGTGATCAGCGTGATATCGGGATCGCCCAGCACCGCGAGCGAGGCGACCGAGCCGCCAAACATGCCGATGGGAAAGCCGAGGTCCTCGGCGATGCGGATCGAGATCGCGTCATAGACCGAACCCGGATGGATGCAGGCCGAGCCCGACAGGATGGATCGCAATTTCTCGCGGCGGGAACGAAAGGCCATGGTGCTGTCTCACAGGATCGCGGAGGCCGCAGCATACTCCGTCATAGCGAGCAACGGAAATATGGCACTCTCGTGCCACGGACGCAGCACAGCGCCCCTTCAGCGATGCACCGCAGAGCCGGGGCCCATGCTGCCGAGTGATCCGCTCACGATCTGGGTCGCGGCTCTGCGAGGCAAGGCTAATGCGTTGCATCGCGTCCAGGACACGAGAGTGGGCTGACTTACGCAAACTCCAAAATCAGCGCGTCCACCGCGAGCGTCGCGCCGGCGCTGGCGTGGATCTTCTTCACGGTGCCGTCCTGCTCGGCGCGCAGCACGTTCTGCATCTTCATGGCTTCGACCACCGCGAGCGTCTCGCCGGCCTTGACCTCCTGCCCCTCGCTCACCGCGATCGAGACCACGAGGCCGGGCATCGGACAGAGCAGCTTCTTGCCGGTGTCGGCGGCCGTCGTCACCGGCATCAGCCGCGCGGAGGTCGCTTCCGTCTCGGTCCAGACATAGACCGGCACCTCGACGCCCTGATGCGCCAGACGAATGCCGTTCGGGATCGGCCGCACCTGCACCGCGACGAAGTGGCCGTCGATGGTGCCCTGCCAGACCGGATCGCCCGGCTTCCACGGCGAGGCGAGCAGATGGGCGTTGCCGGTCTTGCCCTCGGCGTCGACGAAACGGATCGCGATGGCCTCGCCATCGCGTCCGACCTCGAGCTGAATTTCCTGGCGGTCGAGCCAGACCGCGCGACGCCGCTCGCGCTGCACGATGCGGCCGCCCATCTGGCCGGAGATCTGCCGCTTGCGTTCACCAAGCACATGATCGATGGCGGCGCCGACGGCGGCGATCCGCCGCGCAACTTCGCCTTCGGCCACGCGCGGCGCAAAGCCCTTGGGAAACTCCTCGGCGATGAAGCCGGTCGAGAGCCTGCCCTCGCGCCAGCGCGGATGATTCATCAGCGCCGACAGGAACGGGATGTTGTGCCTGATACCGTCGACATAGAACGAGTCGAGCGCGGTCGCCTGCGCCTCGATCGCAGCCGCGCGCGACGGCGCATGCGTGACGAGCTTGGCGATCATCGGATCGTAATGGATCGAGATCTCGCCGCCCTCCTGCACACCGGTGTCGTTGCGCACGGTGATGCCGTCCTTGCTCGCTTCCGCCGGCGGGCGGTACTTCACCAGCCGTCCGATCGAAGGCAGGAAGTTGCGGAACGGGTCTTCGGCGTAGAGACGCGATTCCACCGCCCACCCCGTGAGCGTGACGTCCTTCTGCGCGATGGCGAGCTTCTCGCCGGCGGCAACGCGGATCATCTGCTCGACGAGGTCGATGCCGGTGACGAGCTCGGTCACGGGATGCTCGACCTGCAGGCGGGTGTTCATCTCCAGGAAGTAGAAGCTCTTGTCTTGCCCTGCGACGAATTCGACGGTGCCGGCGGAGTCGTAGTTCACGGCCTTGGCCAGCGCGACCGCCTGCTCGCCCATCCTGCGACGGGTGGTCTCGTCGAGCAGCGGCGACGGCGCCTCCTCGATGACCTTCTGGTTGCGGCGCTGGATCGAGCATTCGCGCTCGCCGAGATAGATCACGTTGCCGTGCTTGTCGCCCAGCACCTGGATCTCGATGTGACGGGGATCGACGATGAATTTCTCGACGAAGACGCGGTCGTCGCCGAAGGACGCCTTGGCTTCGGCCTTGGCGAGGCCAAACCCCTCCTCGACCTCGCTGGTCGAATAGGCGATGCGCATGCCCTTGCCGCCGCCGCCGGCGGAGGCCTTGATCATCACGGGATAGCCGATGGCGTCGGCAATCTTGACCGCGTGGCGGGCGTCCTCGATCACGCCGAGAAAGCCCGGCACGGTCGAGACATCGGCCTTGGCCGCCGCCTTCTTGGATTCGATCTTGTCGCCCATCGCCGCGATCGCGCCCGGATTGGGCCCGATGAAGACCACGCCGGCCGCCTCCAGCGCGCGCGGAAAGGCCTCGCGCTCGGACAGGAAGCCGTAGCCGGGATGCACGGCTTGCGCGCCGGTCTTGCGGCAGGCCTCGACGATCTTGTCGATGACCAGGTAGCTCTCGGCCGCAGCCGCCGGTCCGATCAGGACCGCCTCATCGGCCATCTCGACATGGAGGGCATCGCGGTCGGCCTCGGAATAGACCGCAACCGTCTCAATTCCCATGCGGCGCGCGGTCTTGATGACCCGGCAGGCGATTTCGCCGCGATTGGCGATCAGAATGCGTTTGAACATGCTTTTCTTGAGTCTCGACCTTGGGCGGGACCCTTCCCCGGCCGTTGGGGCCTATGGGAGGGCCGTGTGGCTCCCGTGGTACATCAAAATCGGCCGGAGGCAACGGTCTAAATCCGGGCCGTCTGGCGTACCAGCGCAAGACCGAAACCGGCCTGACGAGCCCTCGGACCACCTACGGCTTCCCGGACCTCGACATGGACTTGGCGACGTCCCGGACCAGGCCATGAATGAACCCCAGCTTGGCGACCACGGCCTGCGACAGGATGAAGGGATAGAGGTCGCGCGCGCCCATGGCGCGGTTGACGCTGTTCATGGCGAAGGTGAAGGGCAGCCATGCGTCAATCAGCGCCTGAACGTCCCTGGCCTCATAGGGGTTGAAACGGATACGCGCCGTCAACTCCCCGTCGCGGTCGACCTTGGGCCGCACCTCCATGCCGAACTCGCCGGTCATCTCCAGGGTGTCGACGATGTGGAGGTAATGCGCCCAGGTCTCGGCGAAGTCTTCCCAGGGGTGCATGGTGGCGTAGGCCGAGACGTAGTTCTGCTGCCAGTCCGGCGGCGCGCCTTCGGCATAGTGACGCTGCAGGGCCTGGCCGTAATCGGCGGAATCGTCGCCGAATACCGCGCGGCATTCATCGAGCTTGCCGCCGCCCTGCACCAGCACGTCCCAGAAATAGTGCCCGACCTCGTGACGGAAGTGCCCGAGCAGCGTCCGATAGGGCTCGCCCATCTCGAGCCTGCGCCGCTCGCGCTCGATGTCGTCGGTCTCCGTGAGAGCGATCGTGATCAGGCCGTTGTCGTGGCCGGTCATGACCCTCTCGCCGCTCTGCGGATCGTCGGCGAGGAAATTGAAGATCAGACCATGCTCGGGGTCGTCTTGCCGGGTCCGGAGCGGCAGCTTCCAGCGGATCAGGGAATAGAACAGACGGTGTTTCGCCACCTCCAGCTCGCGCCAGCCGGCAAGCTGGGCGGGGTCCGACAGATCCGGGACGATGCCGTTGTGGCGGCAGGCGCGGCAATAGCCATTGCCCTCGCCTGGATCCGTCAGCCAGTTGCAGGCATCGTACTCGGCATTCCGGCACAGCATCCGGCTCTCGCCCTTGCCGGCCAATACCTTCCAGGCCTCTCCGTCGGGCTCGATCGCCGACATCGTCTCCTTCTCAGGCAGGAAGGCGACGCGGTGGCCGCACCGTTCGCAGGCGCGGTTCTCGAAATAGAGGACGTTGCCGCAGGACTGGCAGACAAACAGCTTCAAGATTTATCCTCTTCGAAAAGAGAGTCTTATCGATGGACGTCGTGGCGCCTCGCGAAGACGCCTCCGCGGGCGCATCGTTCCAATGTCAGGAACAAAATGCCAGACCGGGCGTTGCCTGATCGCAGTTTCCTCGCTCCGGCTCGCCGCCGGCCTTTCCGGGCAGCCTATTTCCTCTAAGCAATGGTCATCACGCTCCGTCTGTGTGAATATCGGTCTGGCACGTGCGCTCCCGCATGACAACGGCCGATGCCTTGAACGATCCCTTGCCCGAGACCATCGCCGCCGAAAGGCTGCGCCAACACCTCGAGGACGTCGCGCGCGAGCGCGACAACGCCTATCGCGCGCTCCAGGAGCGCGAGGCCGAGCTGGCGCGCATCCAGCGCATCGGCAAGGTCGGCGGCCTCGAGGTCGACTTCCGCGAAGGCTTCAAGAACCACCGCTCGCCCGAATATCTGATGCTCCACGGCCTGCCGCCGGAAGCGGCCGAGGAGTCGCACGAGGACTGGGTCAACCGTATCCATCCCGACGACCGCGAAGCCACCGTCAAGCACTTCATCGACGCGCTCGCCGGCACCAGCGAGGACTACACCGCCGAATACCGCATCATCCGCCCCAATGACGGCGAGACCCGCTGGATCCGGGTCGTCGCCAAGATCGAGCGCGGCACGGATGGCCGCGCCATCCGCCTGGTCGGCGCCCATATCGACATCACCGACCAGATGCTCGCGCGCGAGACCCTGCGCGAGAGCGAGGAGCGGTTTCGGCTGATCGCCGACAGCGCACCGGTGCCGATCTGGGTCACCAAGCTCGACCGCAAGCGATCCTTCGCCAATCAGGCCTATGTCGACTTCGTCGGCCTGCCCTACGAGGAGGCCATCGATTTCGACTGGCGCAAGGTGCTGCATCCGGACGACCTGCCGCATGTGCTCCAGCAATCCGTGCAGGGTGAAGCGTCGCTCAAACCCTTCGTGCTGGAAGCGCGCTACAAGAACGCCAGCGGCGAATGGCGCTGGCTGCGCTCGGAATCCCAGCCGCGCTGGGATCCGACCGGCAAGCATATCGGCTTCATCGGCGTCGCCCACGACATCACGGTCGCCAAGCAGGCCGAGATCGAGCTCCGGCGGCTCAACGAGACGCTGGAAGAGCGCATCGCCGAACGCACCGCCGAGCTCGAATCCAACGAGGCGCGGCTGCGCGCGATCCTGGAGACCAGCAACCAGTATCAGGGCCTGGTCAATCTGAAGGGCGAACTGCTCTACGCCAACAAGACCGCGCTCGACGGCATCAAGGCGAGCTCTTCGGACGTGATCGGCAAGCCGCTGTGGGAGACACCCTGGTTCAGCGCGACGGAGGGCATGAGCGCGCTGGTGCACGAGGCCTTTCACACCGTGCTCAAGGGTGAGGCCGTGCGGCTGGAGATGCGCCTGCGCCTCCCCATCGGCGAGCGCGATTTCGACTTCGGCATGCGCCCCGTGCTCGATCGCCACGGCAACATCACCGGCGCCGTCCCTGAAGCCGTCGACATCACCGAGCGCCGCCGCGGCGAGGAAGCGCTGCGGCAATCGCAGAAGATGGAGGCGATCGGCCAGCTCACCGGCGGTGTCGCGCACGACTTCAACAATCTCCTCACCATCATTCGCTCGGCCACCGATTTCCTGCGCCGTCGCGAACTGCCGGAGGAGCGCCGCCGCCGCTATGTCGACGCCATCTCCGACACGGTCGAGCGTGCCTCCAAGCTGACGGCCCAGCTCCTGGCATTCGCGCGCCGGCAGCCGCTGAAACCCCAGATCTTCAACGTCGGCAGCCAGGTCGAGGGCGTCGCGCAACTGGTGCGGCCACTGGTCGGCGGCCGGATCGAAATCGCGGTGGAAATCCACGATGCCGACTGCTTCACCGTCGCCGACATCGCCCAGTTCGAGACCGCGCTGATCAATCTCGCCATCAACGCCCGCGACGCCATGGACGGCGAAGGCCGTCTCACCATCGCCGTACGCAAGGTGCAGGGCATCCCGAGCCTGCGCGCGCAATCGGCGCGCGGCGGCGACTATGTCGCCATCTCCGTCACCGACACCGGCAGCGGTATCGCCCCGGACCATCTCGATTCGATCTTCGAGCCGTTCTTCACCACCAAGGAGGTCGGCAAGGGCACCGGCCTCGGCCTCAGCCAGGCCTTCGGCTTCGCAAAACAGTCCGAGGGCGACATCGCGGTCACGAGCACACAAGGCGAAGGCGCGACGTTCACCATCTACCTGCCGCAAGCGCAGAGCCCGGCCGCCGAGAAGGAGGCCGCGGCGCTGACCAGCGAGGCCGCCACCACCGGGCGCGGCTACCGCGTGCTCGTGGTCGAGGACAATGACGATGTCGGCCAGTTCTCGACCGAGCTGCTGGAAGATCTCGGCTATGTCGTCCGCCGCGTCGCCAATGCCAATGCCGCGCTTGCCATCCTCGGCGAGAACGAATTCGCCGTCGACCTCGTCTTCTCCGACGTCATCATGCCCGGCATGAACGGCGTCGAGCTCGCCGGCATCATCCGCGAGCGCTATCCCGGCCTGCCCGTCGTGCTCACGTCTGGCTACAGCAATGTCTTGGCCGAAAACGCCCATCGCGGTTTCGAACTGATCCAGAAGCCATATTCGGTGGAATCGCTCTCGCGCATCCTGCGCAAGGCGATCACGGAGAAGCTGTCGGTGGCAAGGTAAGTGTGAGCCAAGCACCCCGCTGTCGTCCCGGACAAGCGCACAAAAAGCGCGCGCCGATCCGGGACCCATACTCCGAGACGGACGTTGTAGCGTGAGCTGGTAACCGACCATCTTCGCCAAACTTCATCCTGTGGTTATGGATCCCGGATCTGCGCTGACGCTTGTCCGGGACGACAGCGGAGTGCTTGGCGCGCGCTGATTGACACAACGACGACCGAGCAACCGATGCCGAGCGAAAACCCCAATCAGGCAAGGCAGGCCGGCCGCGCATTGGACGCTGCCAATTTCTTCCTCGCCGACGTCCGCGACGGGCTCGGCCCTTACCTCGCCGTCTACCTCCTCACCGAGCAGCACTGGGACGAGGCGCGGATCGGCCTCGTGATGTCGGTCGCGACCATCGCCGGCATCGTCGCGCAGACGCCGGCCGGCGCCCTGGTCGACGCGACCCGCGCGAAGCGGACGGTGATGGCGGTCGCCGCGATCCTCGTGACTGTCGCGTCGTTGTCGCTGCCGTGGCTCCCGAGCTTCCTGCCGGTCGCGATCTCGCAAGGGATCGCGCAAGCGGCCGGCGTCATTTTTCCGCCGGCGATCGCCGCCGTTTCGCTCGGCATTTTCGGACATCGCGCCTTCACCAGACGGATCGGCCGCAACGAGACCCTCAACCATGCCGGCAACGCCGTCGCGGCGGGCCTGGCCGGACTGTCGGCCTACTGGTTCGGACCGACGGTCGTGTTCTATTTGCTCGGCAGCATGGCCATCGCAAGTCTCGTCAGCATCCTCGCCATTCCCGAACGGGCGATCGACCACGATCTCGCGCGCGGGCTGGACGGGGCGAATGACGCCGAGCAACACGAACAGCCTTCGGGGCTGAAGGTGCTGCTGACCTGCCGCCCGCTGCTCGTCTTCGCCATCTGCGCGCTCCTGTTTCACCTCTCCAACGCTGCGATGCTGCCGCTGGTCGGGCAGAAGCTGGCGTTACAGGACAAGAATCTCGGCACCAGCCTAATGTCCGCCTGCATCGTCGCGGCGCAACTGGTGATGGTGCCGTTTGCGATGCTGGTTGGCGCCAAGGCCGATACATGGGGACACAAGCGCTTTTTCCTCGCTGCCTTGCTGATCCTGCCGATCCGTGGCGCCCTCTACACGTTCTCGGACAATCCGTTCTGGCTGGTCGGCGTGCAGTTGCTCGACGGCGTCGGCGCCGGCATCTTTGGCGCGATCTTTCCCGTCATCGTCGCCGACCTCATGCGAAACACCGGCCGCTTCAACGTCGCGCAAGGCGCCGTCATCACCGCCCAGAGCATCGGCGCCGCGCTTTCGACGACGCTGGCCGGCTTCGTCGTGGTCGGCGCGGGCTACAGCGCGGCGTTCATCACCCTCGGCGTTGTCGCCGCGATCGGCGCCGTGATCTGCCTTCTCGCGCTGCCCGAGACACGACACGGCGGCCCACGCCGGCGGGGGGAGACAGCGGCGCGGGCATCCGCTATCGCTGCCGAATGACCTCATTTCACCTCAAGGACTGAACGTGCCGTCTGACGCCATCTGGGCCTGGAGCATCATCGTCGTCGCCACCGCAGGCGTCATCATCCGGCCGTTTCGCCTGCCCGAGGCCGTCTGGGCCGTGATCGGCGCGAGCGCCCTGCTGCTGGCAGGCCTGCTGCCGTGGCAGGATGCGCTTGCCGGCATCGAAAAAGGCGTCGACGTCTACCTCTTCCTGATCGGCATGATGCTGATCGCCGAGCTGGCGCGGCTGGAGGGCCTGTTCGACTATCTTGCCGCGCTCGCGGTGGAATATGCAGCCGGCTCGCCGCAACGGTTGTTTCTGCTGATCTATCTCGTCGGCACGCTCGTCACCGTGCTGCTCTCCAACGACGCCACCGCGATCGTGCTGACGCCCGCGGTCTATGCCGCCACGCGCGCGGCCGGCGCCAAGCCGCTGCCTTATCTGTTCGTCTGCGCCTTCATCGCCAATGCCGCGAGCTTCGTGCTGCCGATCTCCAACCCCGCCAATCTCGTCGTGTTCGGCGCGCGGATGCCGCAGCTGACGGAATGGCTGCGCCTGTTCGCCCTGCCCTCGGCGGCCTCGATCCTGCTCACCTATATCGTGCTGCGCCTGACTCAGCACCGCGCCCTGAAGGACGAGACGATTGCGCGCAGCGTGCCGCATCCCAGGCTCGGCCGCGGCGGCAAGCTGACGGCCATCGGCATCGTCGCGATCGGACTCGTGCTGGTCACGGCGTCGGCGCTGGACAGGCAGCTTGGCCTGCCGACCTTCATCTGCGGCAGCGTGACGGCCGTGATCGTGCTGCTGCTCAGCCGGCAATCGCCATTGCCGGTGCTGCGGGGCGTGTCCTGGAGCGTGCTGCCGCTGGTCGGCGGACTCTTCGTCATGGTGGAGGCGCTGATCAAGACCGGCGTGATCGCGCAGCTCAGCGCGCTGCTGCATCAGGCGGTGGCGCAATCGGTACCGCAGGCGGCCTGGAGCGTCGGCATTGCAACCGCGCTCGCCGACAACATCGCCAACAACCTGCCCGTCGGCCTCGTCGCCGGCTCGGTTGCCGCCAGCGATCATCTGCCGGCGCCCGTCGTCAGCGCCCTCCTGATCGGCGTCGATCTCGGCCCCAATCTGTCGGTGACCGGATCGCTCGCCACCATCCTCTGGCTGGTCGCTCTCCGCCGGGAAAAGATCGAGGTCGGCGCCTGGCCCTTCCTCAAGCTCGGTATGCTGGTAACCCCGCCGGCGCTGATCGCGGCTTTGGCAGCGGCGATCCGATAAACCTGCGGTGTTTGCGGCGCATCAATGCCGCCGCCGTCGCCGGAGCTATCCTTCAACTTGTCGCGCGACCTCATAGGGCGCGGCAAGGAGGTTCATCATGCAGTTCCGGTCAAAGGCGTTGCCACGGAGCTTTTCCCTGCGTCGCTCGTATCAGAGCTTCATCGCACCCGGCCAGAGCCGGGCGGAAACGTCCCACCCATTGCTGCTCCTCGCAGTCGTGGTGCTGGTGACCCTGTTTGCGATCGTGGAGATCGACCTGCACGGCGCCCAGCTCCAGGTCCTTGGCCTGCTCGGCCACGGGATGGGACTCGATCCGGTCTTCCTGAGCCCGTAGTCACTGGCCAGGAACCTCCGGAAGCGGGACCCTATCGCGGCCGTAGCCGCGACCGGGCGGCGCTTCGTCAGTCGTTCTCGTAGCCGTAGACTTCCGGCAGGATGAAGATTGCGGCGAGCAATCCGATAACCGGGAAGATCGCGACGAACAGCGTGGCGTTGGCCTGCCCGATCGCGGCGAACAGCGTCGGGAACAGGAAGATCGCCAGGAACGACGGCAGCTTCACGAACATATAGGCGAAGCCGCTGGCGGTGCCGCGATATTGCGGCCGGGCGACCATGGTCGGGATCGTCATGCAGTTCGACGCGTCCCAATAATGGCCCCAGAGCATGCCGGCGGCGGCGAACGGCAGCAGCATCTTGTTGTCGGTGTAGAGCGCAAACGCGGCGACCAGGAGCGACACCAGCACGATCGAGAAGCCCGCGATCGCGATGCCGCGATGGCCGATCTTCGGCGTCAGCAGCGGTCCAACCCACCCCGACAGGGCTGCGAAGGAGAACAGCGCCATCGTCACCAGATTGATGCCGAGCACGCTCGACACGCCGACCATCACGAACAGCACCGGCAGGTAGAACGCAAAGGTCGAGAACTCGCTTGCCTGGGCAAAGCAGGCGATCCAGCCATACAGCGTGGCGCGCCAGCGGATCGGATCCTTCTTGAGGTCGGCGAGGAACGCGCGGGTGCTGGTCTTCGGAACCACCACGTCCTGGTCCGGCAGCATGTCGAGATTGTCGTTGAACATCTCGCGCGCGACCTGCTTGGCCTCGCGGTAGCGCCCCTTCTGCACCAGCCACACCGCCGTCTCCGGCACGTCGTGACGCATCACCAGGATGATCAGCGCCGGCAGCGCGCCGAGGCCGAGCGTCACGCGCCACAACGTCTCGTGGTGGATGTCGAGCAGCAGGAAGATCACGATGACGCCGATGGTCAGCACCTCGCCGACGGCGAACATGAACTGCCAGCGGTTGCCCATGACCTCGCGCTCACCCTTGGCCATGGATTCCATGATGTAGGTGTAGCCGGTCGAGATGTCCGAGCCGAGCGGGATGCCGAGCAGGAAGCGGATCACGATGAGCCAGGTGACATCGGGCACGAAGGCCTGCGCCAGCGCCAGCACGATGAACATCACCATCGTCACCAGGAACATGACGCGGCGGCCGATCTTGTCGGAGAGCCAGCCGCCGAGCAGCGCACCGATCAGCGCGCCGCCCTGCGTGCCCGCGGCGGCAAGGCCGAGCATCAGCGGATCGGGATTGTACTGCTCCTTGATGAAGATCAGCACGAAGGCGATCGAATAGAGGTCCCAGGCTTCGACCAGGATCGAGGCCATCATCAGCCAGCCGACCTTGTTGCCCTTGGGACTGTAGTTGGTGATGAGGTAGCGGACCGCAGCTTCGCTCGCGGTCGGTTGTGGCATCGCCATCGTTGTCATGCTTGGTCCTCTCTTCAAAACTCTACGTGCCGAGCAGCGGCTCGATGCTGCAATCGAGCAGGCGCGGGTCGATCCCCGCCTCCATGCCCGTGAATATCTCGCCCATGTAGTCGATCAGCCCGTCGCTCGCCTTCACCGCGTCCTCGACGCGCCGGCTGGCCACCGCGGCGAGAATGGCGAGATGTCGATCGATCGTACCCGACAGATCGGCCTGCCCCGGCATGAAGCGGTGGTGGATGTAGCCGATGCGCCGGTACAGCGTGTGCAGCGGCCGCAGCGTGTGCACCAGGAACGGCTCGCCGGCGGCTTCCAGCACCAGCGCGTCGATGCGGCGGTCGATGTGGTTGAACTCGTCGAGGGTCAGGCTGGCGCGGCGCTCGCGCAGCAGACGCTCGATATGCAGGGCCTGATTGCGATGCGAGAGGCTGGCGCGATCGGCCGCAAGGCGGATCACGAAACGCTCCATGTCGCGGCGCAGACCGAGCAGCATGCGCTCGCGCGCAAGATCGATCGGCGCGATGTGCAGACCGTGACGCGGTCGAATGATGATGAGCGTATCTGCGGAGAGACGATTGACCGCGTGATGCACCGGTGTGCGGCCGAAGCCGGTGATCTGCTGCAATTCCAGCATCGTCATGAACTGGCCGGGCTTGAGCTCGCAATGAACCAGGAGCTCTTCGATCCTCAGGTAGGCCAGCTCGAAGAAGTTGAGACGGTTGTGGCGGGAGGGCTTGCCCTCGCCGTCGTCCTCGTTTCTCACCACCTCGAGCGTGCGCTTGCGCCGTGCCATGTTGTCCTCCCCGTCGGCCTGCATTGTCCCCCCGCAGGGCGGCGCCTTATTTGTGACCGGCTTAAAACATGTTGTGATATATTACAAGCCGGCGTAAGACTTTCGCGCGACCTGCAACATGTTGCAGCGCAAAATGAGACGTCAGGCGCGAGGCGCCGGTGATGGGAGGATTGTTGCCGTGAAGATCACGTCGATCGAGACGCTGCGCACCGAGGAATTTTCCAACGTCATCTGGGTGCGCGTTCACACCGACACGGGCATGATCGGTCTCGGCGAAACCTTCTACGGCGCAGGCGCAGTCGAAGCGCAAATCCACGACACGTTTGCCGGCCGCCTGCTCGGCCGCAATCCCCTGCACATCGAAGCGATCCATCGCGACATGCTGAACCTGCCGATGGCGCAGTCCTCGACCGGCGTCGAGTATCGCGCGGCGTCCGCAATCGACATCGCGCTGTGGGACCTGTTCGGCAAGGTCTGCAATCAGCCGGTACACCAGATGCTCGGCGGCCTCTGCCGCGACAAGCAACGCATCTACAACACCTGCGCCGGCACCCAATATGTCCGCTCCACCAATATCAGCCCGGTCGCCAACTGGAATCTCGGGGCATCCAAGGGTCCCTATGAAGACCTCGACGGCTTCATGCACCACGCCGACGCGCTCGCCGAAAGCCTGCTGGAGAGCGGCATCTCCGCGATGAAGATCTGGCCGTTCGATCCGGCAGCGCAGGAGAACAAGGGCCTCTACATCACCGCCGCGCAGATGAAGAAGGCGATCGAGCCGTTCGAGAAGATCCGCAAGGCGGTCGGCGACAAGATGGAGATCATGGTCGAGCTCCACTCGCTGTGGAACCTGCCGACCGCCAAGCAGATCGCGCGCGCGCTCGAGCCCTACAAGCCAACCTGGTACGAAGACCCGATCCGCATGAACTCGCCGCAGGCGCTGGCCGAATACGCCCGCTCGACCGACGTCTGGGTCTGCGCCAGCGAGACGCTGGGCTCGCGTTTCCCCTACAAGGACATGCTGGACCGCGACGCCATGCACGTCGTGATGGCGGACCTGTGCTGGACCGGCGGCCTCACCGAGGGCCGCAAGATCGCGGCGATGGCCGAGACCTATCACCGGCCCTTCGCGCCGCATGATTGCATCGGCCCGATCGGCTTCATCGCCGCCATCCACATGTCGTTCAGCCAGCCCAACACGCTGATCCAGGAATCGGTGCGCGCCTTCTACAAGGGCTGGTACAATGAGCTCGTCACCACGATGCCCGTGATCAAGGACGGCTACGTCTTCCCGATGGAGGGCCCTGGTCTTGGCGTCGACCTGCTGCCCGCCGTCTTCGACCGCACCGATCTCACCGTGCGTCGCTCCAACGTTTGAGGATCTTTTGAGATGAGCACCGCCCTGTTCGACCTGACCGGCCGCACCGCACTCGTGACCGGCTCCTCCCGCGGGCTCGGCCGCGCCATCGCCGAGGGCATGGCGAAGGCCGGCGCCAGGCTGATCATCAACGGCGTCGATCCCAAGCGCGTCGAGCAGGCCGTCGCGGAGTTTCGGGCCGCCGGCCATCAGGCGGAAGGCGCGGCCTTCAACGTCACCGACGAGCCGGCGATCGTCGCGGCGTTCAACGACTTCGACAGACAAGGCATTGCCGTCGACATTCTCGTCAACAATGCCGGCATCCAGCACCGCAAGCCGCTGGTCGAGTTCACCACCGACGAATGGCGCAAGGTGATCGAGACCGACCTCACCAGCGCCTTCGTGATCGGCCGCGAAGCCGGCAAGCGCATGATCCCGCGCAAGCGCGGCAAGATCATCAATATCGGCTCGCTCGGCAGCGAGCTCGCCCGCCCCACCATCGCGCCCTACACGGCGGCAAAAGGCGGCATCAAGAACCTGACCCGCTCGATGGCGGTGGAATGGGCCCAGCACGGCATCCAGGCCAACGCGATCGGCCCGGGTTACATGCTGACCGACATGAACGAGGCGTTGGTCAACAACACCGACTTCAACAACTGGCTGATGGGCCGCATCCCCTCCAAGCGCTGGGGCAGGCCGGACGAGCTGGTGGGCGCGGCGATCTTCCTGGCCTCAGACGCCTCGACCTACGTCAACGGCCAGATCATCTATGTCGATGGCGGCATGATCGCCGCGATGTGATCGCCAAGATAACGAAGGAGCAGGCCATGCGCGCCGTCGTCATTCACGCCCCGAAAGACCTGCGGATCGACGGCTATCCGGATCCGGCACCCGGCCCGGGCGAGGTCCGCATCAAGATCGCCAATGGCGGCATCTGCGGCTCCGACCTGCACTACTACCATCACGGCGGTTTCGGCGTCGTGCGCATCCAGCAGCCGATGGCGCTGGGGCACGAGATCGCCGGCGTCGTAGCTGACGTCGGTGACGGCGTCGGCAGCGTGAAGGCGGGCACGCGCGTGGCGGTCAATCCGAGCAAGCCGTGCGGGCAGTGCCTGCATTGCCAGGAGGGAATGCGCAACCAGTGCCTCGACATGCGCTTCCTCGGCAGCGCGATGCGCTTTCCCCATGTGCAGGGCGGCTTTCGCGAATTCATCACGGTCGATGCAGCCCAGGCGGTGCCGATCGCCGACAGACTGTCGCTGGCGGAGGCCGCGGTCGCCGAGCCGCTCGCGGTCTGCCTGCACGCCGGCAAGCAGGCCGGCCCCCTGCTCGGCAAGCGCGTGCTGATCACCGGCTGCGGCCCGATCGGCGCGCTGATGATTCTGGTCTCGCGCTTCGGCGGTGCATCCGAGATCGTGGTGACCGACGTCGCCGAGGCGCCGCTCGCGGTCGCCAGGAAGCTCGGCGCGACGCATGCCATCAATGTTGCGACCGATGCTTCGGCGCTCGACCCGTGGCGCGCCGGCAAGGGCGTGTTCGACACGCTGTTCGAGGCCTCCGGCAACCAGGCCGCGCTCCGCACCGCGCTCGACGTGCTGCGCCCCGGCGCGACGCTGGTTCAGCTCGGCCTTGGCGGCGAGATGACGCTGCCGATCAACTCCATCGTCGCCAAGGAATTGCAGCTCCGCGGCACCTTCCGCTTCGATCCCGAGTTCGAGCTGGCGGTGCGGCTGATGGGCGAAGGCCTGATCGACGTGAAGCCGCTGATCACGGCCGCCATGCCGTTCGAGAACGCGGTCGCCGCCTTCGAGCTCGCCAGCGACCGCTCGCAGTCGATGAAGGTTCAGCTCACCTTTTAGCCGCGTCGGCGGCCTGCTGACTCTCGATCAGCCGGTCGCTGACCAGGCGTACCGCGCCGCGCTTCCAGGAATAGTCCGCGCCCATACGCAGGCCGCTGTCGCCGCGCGCCAGCACCGCGCCGGTGCGGGCATCGCGCAGCTGGAAGCCGAGCGTATATTCGGTGCGGCTGACCCGCCGCACCACCCCGATCAGCGATTGATCCGCGCCGAGCCCTTTCGCAATCGCCGCCTCGCAGCCGCCGCAGTCTCGTAAAGCGTGCGCCTTCGCCGCCTCGCCGCTCGCGCTACCGACGTCGACGATCCGGTAACGGCCGGACTGGCCGAGCACGTCACGCACACTGCCGGTGGTCTCGGCGAGGTACGACGCGTCTGAAGCGGCCAGGGTGCTCCCCGATGCGGCCGTCATGTCCTCGAGCTCGAAATCAAACACGGCGAGCGCGACCGGCGCAGGCGTGCCGAGCGCCGCGATGACCTCGCGGGCGAGAAACGCTTCGGCGCGATCCCAGGCTTCGTCGTTGTCGCCGCGGAACGTGTAGAGCTTCTCGAACAGGACCTTCCTGGCCGCGATATCGATCACGGCGACGCGCGCCCACTGCACCAGCGTGCTCGTCTTCTGGACGCCGCCGACGACCTTGAATTTTGCATCGTCTTGCCCGGCGGGCGTGAGCTGATAGCGCTGGTCCGCTCCGACGTCCCGCCGCAGCGCGACCATGAATGCACCCAGCCGCTTCTCGTGGATGGCGGTCTGGTCGACCGGCTCGCCGGACGTGTCCAGATACTGGAAATCCTCGATCGACACGCCGACCGGTGCTGCGGCGGCCGGCTGGACACCCACAAGGACAGCCAGGAGAAAAGCAGGGAGAATCAACCGGGAAAGGTGCATGAGCGAAGCCTTGCTGGATCGAGCGGTCCGCAAATTTCGGCGGCAGCCTTCGGCCCTGCAACGGCGGCGGTCCCGGCAAGCGCCGGGAAAATTTCACGCCATTGCACTGCGGTAACGCCTAACGCTTTCCGCGGCCGGCGTTCTGCCGTTTAATATGGAAGCGACAAGCTCGTTCGCGCAAGGTATCCTTCAGATGCGGAACCGCCCGAAATTCGATCTCAAGGTCCGGCTGACCTTGCGCGTGGCCGCGATCACGGCGGCCTGCTTCGCCGCAATCTCCGCCTATTTCCTGATCGCCGCCGACCGCGAGGCCCATGCGCGCCTCGACGGCATTGCCGCGATCGTGGCGAAGTCGCTGGAGCTGCAGCAAGGCAAGATCCAGTGGGCGGCCGGCCCGCGCGACTTTCCCAACCTCGACCCCGTCGCCGCCTATGTGATGACCCCGGGCCTTTGTCTCGCATTCCGCGGCGAGAGCGGCGAGATGCTGCAGCGGTTCTGCAGCGGCGCGCCTGCCCCCGCAAGCCCGCCGCCGCAGGCCTTTACCGCGTTCTATCGCAGCCTGTTCGACCCCGGCCGCGAAGCGTCACGACCCGTGATCGTGCGCGGCGCCAAGCTCGGCGAGACCGTGGTCTCGGTCGATCCGGCGGTGCAGACGGCGGAGGCCTGGCATGAGGCCGGCCGCCTGATGATCGCGCTTGCGATCGCGCTGCCGCTGCTGTGCCTGCTGGTCTACGCCGCGCTGGCGCGCGCGCTGCGCCCGACCCGCCTGATCTGCACCGGCCTGGAGCGGATCGCGGCCAACGACCTCTCGGCGCGGCTGCCGCCGTTCGATCTCGCCGAGCTCTCCGCCATCCGCGACGGCTTCAACCATCTCGCCGAAAGCCTCGACACCGCGCTTGCCGAACGCAGCGAGCTGACGCGCAAGCTGATCGCGCTGCAGGACGACGAGCGCCGCCATCTCGCGCGCGAGCTACACGACGAGTTCGGCCAGTCGCTGGCCGCGATCCGCGCCCTCGCCTCCTCCGCCCGCCAGACCGCCGTGCAGGACTGCCCTGCCTTGCTTTCGGAATGCGACGGCATCGCGCGGACCGCGACCGGTATGATGGAGACGCTGCGCGGCGCGCTGTTTCGGCTGCGCCCGCCCGATGTCGAGGAGCTCGGCCTCGTTGCCAGCCTGGAAGGCCTGGTCGCGGGCTGGAACGGACGCAGCCGCGGCGAGACGCGCTTCACGATCCAGTTCGACGGCGCCTTCGAGACCCTGCCCGCCGCGATCAGCGCCAATCTCTACCGCATCGTGCAGGAGGCGCTGACCAATGCCGCCAAGCACGCCGGCGCCACCAGGGTCGGCGTGCATTTGACGATGGCCGCGGACGAGATCGCGCTCGCCATCGACGACGACGGTCCGCCCAGCGATGCCTCCGGCAAATCCGGCATGGGCCTGCTCGGCATGCGTGAGCGCGTTGCGGCCTTGCGCGGCCGGATGAGCTTCGAGGTCGATCCCCACGGCGGCTCGGCGCTGCGCGTCGTCATTCCGCTCGCCGCCGGCGAGCGGCAGCTGCTGGAGCATGCGGCATGAGCGCGGCCGATGCGTCCATCCTGCTGGTCGACGACCATTCCGTGGTCCGCGAGGGTTATCGCTCCGTGCTGCAGAAGCAGCCGGGCCTGCGCGTGATCGCCGAGGCGGCCGACGGCGCGGAGGCCTACCGGCTGTACAAATCCGAGGCCCCCGATCTCGTCATCATGGATCTGAGCATGCCCGGCATCGGCGGCATCGAAGCCGTCCGCCGCATCAGGCAATGGGACAAGGGCGCGAGGATCCTGATCTTCACCATGCACCAGAATGCGGGTTTTGCCGTGCAGGCGATCCGCGCCGGCGCCAGGGGTTACGTCACCAAGACCAGCCCGCCCGAGACGCTGGTGCGGGCGGTGATGGACGTGCTCGCCGGCAAGATCGCCATCAGCCCCGACATCGACCACGAGCTCGCGCTGAGCCGGCTCGGCGGCGAAAGCTCGGCCGCCGACGTCCTCACCGCGCGCGAGTTCGAGGTGATGCGGCTGCTGCTCGCCGAGAGGACGACGGACGAGATCGCCGAAACGCTGCATGTCAGCCCGAAGACGGTGGCGAACCTGCATTCGCTGATCAAGGACAAGCTCGGCGTCGGCTCCGACATCGAGCTGGTCCGCCTCGCGCTGCGCCAGGGACTGTTGACCGAGCCCGATCTCGGCGAGGCCTGATCGCTCACCTGCCGCTAAGGCGCAAGCTTCGTTCCATCAGGCCCAAACGCCTCAACCGTGTCGCCGATCACAAACGACATCATGTCGCGGCCGACGAGCAGAGGTCCCTTGTAGCCCGTGCGGGTGCGCAGGATCAGCGGCTCCTCCGGAATGTCAGGCACGGGCTTCACGGTGCCGAACACGATGTGGGAGTAAACGGCGAGTTTTGGCTTGGCGAACGCAAAGATCCGGCCGGCCTCCTCGGGCGAGGTGTGGTGCGCCTGGATGTCCTTGTAGACTGGATTCTTGACCAGCAACTCGGGCTCGATCACCGCGACCTCGTGGATCAGCAGATCGGCACCTTCGGCCGCCTTCGCGATCCGCTCGTCGTATTTGGTGTCGCCGGACAGCACAACCTTGTGCCCGCCATACTCGACGACGTAACCGAACGACGGCTTGATCTTCTCGCCGTGATCGACCTCGATCGCGGTGACTTTGACGCCGTTGTTGTCGTAGACGGTCCCGGCCTCGATATCCTTTGCGGCAAATCTGATCGCCTCGGGATCGAGGTGTTCGTCATCGATACGAATGCGGATGTCGTCGGCGAAGGCCCTGGTCAGGTTCTCTGTCATCGCGACCGTACCCTTGGGCCCGTAGAGCTTCATTGGTCCTTTGCGGGATGCCCACGGCGTGGCGAGCCAGCCCGTCAGCCACATGTCGGGGAGACCGACGAGGTGGTCGGAATGCATGTGGGTGATGAAATTCGCGGTGATCGCGCCGAGCGGGATCTTCAACTTGTAGAGCTGCATGGTCGAGCCGCGGCCAAGGTCGAACAGCAGCTTCTCGTTCCCCGCCTCCACCAGCGTCGAGGCGCTGAAGCTGGTCGGCCGCGGGGTCGGCACGCCGGTGCCGAGCAGCGTCACCTTGATCGGTTCGGCCGAGGCAACCGTCGTCAGCGCGAGCAGCGCGAAGCCTGCCCGCAATACAGTCTTGAGCATAGTGTCCTTCCCTGAGCGTCAGATTTTTGCCGCGCGGCCGCGGATCATTCGCGCGCGATCACCTGGTCCAGCCATGCGCAGTTGAGCGGCGGCACGCGGGGATCGGCGACGCGCACGCCGCGCGCTGCTGCATCGAGCCGCATGTCGCGCAGGCGCTTGCGCTGCTCTTCCGGCATATGGAGACGCTCGTGGCCCCACAGCGACGGCCCATCGAACGTCTCATGCGGTTGCCAGGTCTCGGGATCGATCACGCGCGCGCCCCAGCCATATTCGATGAAGAACCCCGACGGCGTGTTCACGTAGAACGAGGTCATGTGGTCGTTGGTGTGCCGGCCCAGCGTATAGGCGATACGGCCCTCGTCCAGCTGCGCGAGGTCGTAGCCTTGGCCGACATCGTCGAGGCTGCCGAGCTCGACCATGAAGTGATGCATCGCCTTGCGCCCCGAGCCGACCATCGCAAAGCTGTGGTGGCGGCCGTTGACGTGGAAGAAATAAAGCCCATAGGGCTTCAGTCCAAAATCCGAGACGTGGAAGCCGAGCACGTCGCGGTAGAACGGCAACAGCAGTTCGACATTCTCCACGTTGAGCACGACATGCCCCATGCCGAGCGCGCCGGTGCGAAAGCCGGAGATCGGCCGCCCCGGCTTGAATGGCTCGCTCGCAAGCTCCGGCTTGCAGAAGGCCTCGAGCCGGTTGCCGGCGGGGTCAGTGAACGCGATCAGCTCGGCCACATGTCGTTCATCGGCCAGCGCGCGCGAGCCGCGCGTCACCTTGACGCCGTGGCTTTCGAGCCGTCCCGCCAATTGATCCAGCTCTATCGTGGACGGAACTTCCCAGCCCATCACCGCAAGGCCGGCGTCGCTGCTGCCGTCGACGATCAGCCGCTGCTTGCGGTCGTCCATGCGGAAGGCGCGCGTCTTGCCGCCGCGGTCGACCTGCTGCATGCCGAGCAGCCCCGTCGCCATCCGGCCCCACTGGTCGAGCTGCGACGAATTGATTCCGATATAGCCGAGCGCAGTGATTTCCATCGACGACCTCCCGAAGGCATCGCGTGTGCCGCAATACGGCGAACTTGATACCGGCCGCGCGCGATCTTAACGTAGCCTTCCGCAATCGCTTCGCGTTCGCAACGATAATCGCGGGACCATGCGCCACAAGGGAGGAAATGCGAAGTGTCCAAGGAGCGGACGGACAAGGCTGTCCCCCGGCAGTCGGAAGGCGTCCGCGCCTTCAAGCGCGGGCTCGACGTGCTGCGGGAGGTCAACCGCTCGGGCGGCATCCGCGCCGGCGACGTGGCCCGCGCACTCGACCTGCCCCGCCCCACCGTCTACCGCCTGCTCGAAACCCTCGAGGAACTCGGCTATATCGCCCGCAGCGCCAGCGACGACCGTTTTCGCGTCACCCGGCGCGCGCTGAGCCTCGGCGACGGCTACGATCCCGGCGTGGTGATCTGCCAGGCGGCGGCGCCCTATCTCGCCGAGCTCAGCAAGACCCTGGTCTGGCCGGTCGATCTCTCCACTTACGAGAACGCCGCGATGGTCGTGCAGGAGACCACGCACGCGCGCAGCCCGCTCTCGATCGACCGCGGCATGATCGGCAAACGCCTGCCGATGCTCCGGACGTCAGCGGGCCGCGCCTATCTCGCCGCCTGCCCGGCGCGCGAGCGCGACCTCATTGTCAGCCATCTCCGCCGGATCGACGAGGCCGACGACCGCCCGTTCCTCGACGCAGCCCACCTCGATCGCATGATCGCCGAGACGCAAGCGCGCGGCTACGCGATCCGCAGCGAGGGCGAGTACAATCCGAAGACGGCGTCGATCGCCGTCCCCATTGTGCGGGACGGGGCCGTATTCGGCTGCATCTCCATCATCTGGATTCGCTCGGCGCTGGGGATCGAGGAGGCCATCGCCAGCTTCGTCGATCCGATACGCAGCGCCGCAGCAGCCATCGACGTCGGGGCCTGACTCCAAGCCTCACGCTGGTTACGGGTGCGACAACGGCGCCCGCCGGCAGCTACGCGCGCGTCACCCGGACCGGGAGAGACGCCAGACCGCGCAGCACGTTGTTGAGCGCGAGCACGGGCTCGCCAAGCTCGAAGCCGGCGACGCGTTCCACGAGACCCTCCAGCAGCGCCGTCATCTCCAGCCGGGCCAGATGCAGGCCTGCACACATATGCGTGCCGTTGCCGAATCCGAGATGATCGTTGGCGCGGCGCTTCACGTCGAATCGCTCGGGATCCTGCCACTTTCGCTCGTCGCGGTTGGCCGAGGCGTAGAGCAGCAGCAGCCGGCTGTCGCGCGGGACGGCCAGATCGCCGATCGTAGCATCCGCCACGAGGTGTCGTGTGAAGCCACGGACCGGCGATTCCAGCCGCAACGCCTCGTTGATCGCGTTAGGGATCAGGGCCGGATCGTTGCGGACGAGCTCCCATTGATCGGGATGCCGACCGAACAGCAGGATGAGGTTGGCCGTTGCGAAGATGGTCGTATCAAGGCTCGGTCCGAGATAATCCCGCATCAGCACCGGACAACGCTCAGCCTCGACCTCGCCCCGATCCGCCGCTGCAAATATCCGGTCACCCCAACTGCCGGGCCGCAGCCGCGTCCTGATCTCCTCTCCGCCGAGATAGGCTCGCATTTCCTGAACGTCTTTCAGCGCCGCGCACGCCCGTGCATTCATGCCGCCCAGCACGTTGAAGGTCGCCGCAGCCCATCGCAACATGCTGCCGCGGCCGTAATCCTCCAGACCCACGAGCTTGGAGACGATCGTCAGGGGGAGATACTGAGCCAGGTCGGTGACCGCGTCGAACTCGCCTCGGGCGACGAGATCGTCGATCAGCAGGCCGGCCTCCGCCCTGATCTGCGGTGCGATGTCCTGCAGCGCCCGCGGCAGCAAGGGGGCCGCGATGATTGCACGCAGCCGATCGTGCAGGGGCGCATCGCTCGCCAGCGTCGTGCCTCGCGAGATCTCGTTGACGTGATCGTTCGCGGCGACCCCTTGGGCCGACGAGAACACTGCTGGATTCCGCAACGCTGCACGGACGTCGTCGAACCGCGCGACCGCATGGAGCCCGTTTCGAGGCAGCCAGACCACGGCGCCCAGTTCGCGCAAGGCGCGATAATGCGGGTATGGGTCACGCAAGACCTCGTCGCTGTAGAGATCGACGTCATAGACCGGTTGTCCGGGAGCGGCCGTCATCCTCTATTCTCCGAATCCGCCAAGAGCACGCCCGCCCGCCTCAAGCGCACGGCTCAGGGCACCGCCACCCATTCGCCCTTCTCGAGCCGGCCGAGCGTCAGCGCGCTCTGGTCGAGGCCGGTGTGGTCGTTGGCTCCGTAGTTGTAGACGCCACGCGAACCGGCCACACCCTTCAGCCCTTCGATGGCACTGCGGAGTCCTTCCCGGAATTCGGCGGTCCCGGGCTCTCCCGCCTTGAGCGCCGCGGGCGCGGCGCGCTCGATCAGAAGCAACGCGTCATAGGCTGAGCCCGCAAAGATATTGCGGCTTCCCGGCCCGAACTTGGCCTCGTAGCGGCGAATGAATTCCAGCGCCGCCTGCTTGGCGGGATGCTGATCCGGCAACGAGGCAGCCCCCACCGCCGGGCTCAGCGGCACGAAGATCCCGTCGCCCTGAGCTCCGGTCAGCTTGCGAAAATCGCCGAAAGTCGCACCGAGCGTGCCGTACACCTTGCCTTCATATCCCTTCTCGCGAAGTTGAAGCAGTGGTAGCGCCGCGGGCGCGCCGGAGGCTGCAATGAGAACGGCGTCGGGATTGGCGGCAACGATCTTGAGCACCTGCCCGCTGACGGTGGTGTCGGTGCGTGCATATTTCTCGTCGGCCACAAGCTTGATGCCATTGGCCGCAGACATGTCCGCGCCGACCTTGCTCCAGGCATCACCGTAGGAATCGCCGAAGCCGATCAGGGCGAGCGTCTTGACCCCGTTCTTCTTCATGTGCGCGAACAACGGTGTCGCTTCGTGATCGTCGTTGGTGGTCGTCTTGAAGATCCAACGCTTGCGCGCATCGACCGGCGCGACCAGCGCGTTGACGGGCGCCAGGGTGATGACAGGAAGGCGGTATTCGACCGCGGGATCGATCACGGCAAAGGATCCGGGCGTCGTGGTCGGACCGACGAGGATGTCGATCTGGCTGCCTTGGAACAGTTTCCGCAGCGCGGCGACCGCTGCGGTGCTGTCCGAGGCTTCGTCGAGAAACAGATAGTTGACCTTGTGGCCCGCAATCTCGGTCGCACCGAAGCTGGTCCCGTTGCGCTCGGCATTCCCGATCGCCGCGGCCGGGCCAGTCGCCGACAGCAGGATTCCGACGTTGATGTCTGCGGCCTGAGCCGGCATCACCAACAGTCGGATCGCAAGCAACGCCGCTCCCGCGCATTTCAGCATCGTCGTTCCTCCGCGGCTGCCTCGATCGACAACCTGCACTTTTTTTCCTGCGCCTAAGTAGCCAGGCCGAACCTGTCCGAAACAGCGCAATTGCCGAAATGTCCGGCTGGCGGACAGGATGGGTGTGCAGCCGTCGTCGTCCGCTGGGCGGACACTTGGCGCGGCGGCGTTGAACGGATGGCATGGCTTGGGGAAGAGATGGCCCCATGCAAGATAAATCCACCTTCGAAGAGTTCGATGTCGTGATCGTCGGCCGCGGCCCGGTCGGCGCCACGCTCGCCAATTTGCTCGGCCTGTGCGGCGTGCGGACCCTGGTGCTGGAACGCGAGGCGCGGAGCTATCATCTGCCGCGCGCGGTGCATTTCGACGACGAATGCATGCGGGTGTTCCAGACCATCGGCCTCGCCGATGCGATCCTGCCGCACGTCATCCTCAGCCCCGGCATGCTGTTTCTGGATGCCGACGGCAAGATGCTGCTGGACTGGTCGCGGCCGCAAACCCCGACGCCGATGGGCTGGAATCTCAGCTATCGCTTTCACCAGCCTGATCTGGAGGATGTCCTGATCAGCGGTCTCGGCCGCTTTCCAGGCGTCGTCTTGCGCAACCGCTGCGATGTGTTCGCGCTCGATCAGGATGACCATGGCGTACGCGTGCGCTACGAAGACCTCTCGAACGGACAGCTCACTGAAGTCCGCGCTGCTTACGTGATCGGCTGCGACGGTGCCCGCTCGCTGGTCCGCCGCTTCATCGGCTCCGGCATGGACGACCTCGGCTTCCACGAGCGCTGGCTGGTGATCGACGTACAGCTCAAGCGCGCGCGCGACGACCTCGGCGACTACAGCCTCCAGCATTGCGATCCCAGGCGGCCCGCGACCTATGTGCGCGGCACCGGCACGCGGCGGCGCTGGGAAATCACGGTGCTGCCGGACGAGGATTCTCACGACGTCACGCAACCCGCGAAAGTCTGGGACCTGCTGTCGCGCTGGATCACGCCCGAGGATGCCGAGATCGAGCGCGCGGCGGTGTACACCTTTCATTCCGTCATCGCACGGCAATGGCGGAACGGACGACTGCTGCTCGCGGGCGATTCCGCGCACCAGACCCCGCCTTTCCTCGGCCAGGGCATGTGCGCGGGCATCCGCGATGCCGCGAACCTCGCCTGGAAGCTCGACGCCGTCGTCCGGGGCAATGCCACGGCCGACCTGCTCGACACCTACCAGAGCGAACGCCTGCCGCATGTGCGCCAATTCATCGAGCTCGCCATCCGTCTCGGCGGCGTGATCAACACCAAGGCGATCGAAGCCGGCCTTGCCGCGGGCGAGGCTCGCGAGAACGCGCCGGTGAAGCTCGAGGTGAAGAAGCCCCTGCTCGGCCCGGGGCTGACGATCGGGAACCAGCCTCTCGCCGGAGATCTCGCGCCGCAGTTCGAGCTTCGGGACGGCAGCCGCAGCGACGACCGGGTCGGCTACAGCCATGTGCTGCTTGTCGCAGCGGCCGCCCTGTCCTCACGCCCGGCCCTTGCACAGGCAGGCATCGAGACCCTCACGGGCGATGACGCGGAAGCCATCGGCGACTGGCTGCACAAGCACGGCATCACGGCCGCGCTCGTGCGCCCCGACCGCTATGTGCAAGGCACCGCCCGTAACGACGCCGAACTCGACCAGCTCGTCGCCACCATCACGCCCCTCACCCACGTGCCGTCCGCGGCCTGAAGCGAACACACTCAAGGACATCTTATGAAGCTGCTCTCATTCGTCGCCGGCGGACGCGCCTCCTTCGGGGCCCTCAAGGACCATGGCGTCGTCGATCTCGGCACGCGCATGGCGCCCTGCGCCACGCTGCGGCAGTTGCTCGAAGCCGGTCGCGTTGCCGAGGCGGCAGAGATCGTCGCGTCCGCTGCGCCCGATCATCCGCTCGACGAGATCGCCTTCGCCCCCGTCATCCCCGATCCCGGCAAGATCATCTGCGTCGGCCTCAACTATCGCGACCACGTCGCCGAGACCGGGCGCACCGTCACCGAGAAGCCGGCGCTGTTCGTTCGCTTCCCCTGCAGCCAGGTCGGCCATCTCCAGCCGATCGTGAAGCCGAAAGTAAGCGACGATTTCGATTATGAAGGCGAGCTCGCGCTGGTCATCGGCAAGGGCGGCCGGCATATCCCGGCGAGCGGCGCGCTCGACCACATCGCCGGCTATGCCTGCTACAACGAGGGCAGCATCCGCGACTGGCAGCGCCACACCAGCCAGTTCCTCTCCGGCAAGACTTTTGCGGAGAGCGGCAGCTTCGGCCCGTGGCTGGTGACGGCGGACGAAATTCCGGACCCGTCGAAGCTCACCTTGCAGACGCGGCTCAACGGCACCGTGGTGCAGGACACCACCACCGATCTGCTGATCACAGGCATCCCCGAGTTGATCGCCTACATCTCGACGATCTGCCCGCTCGTCCCCGGCGACGTCATCGTCACGGGAACGCCGGGCGGCGTCGGCGCCAAGCGCACGCCGCCGCTGTGGATGCGCCCGGGCGACACCGTCGAAGTCGAGATCTCCGGCATCGGCACCTTGCGCAACACGGTCATCGCCGAGCCGGCCTGAGTCAAAGCGATCCCACAAAGGGACGCATCACAGGGAAGGAAACAACATGCATCGCCTGGCGCGCGCGTTCGCCGTGACAGCGGCAATCCTGGCGACCACGGTCGCCCAGGCCCAGATCTCGGACGACCAGGTCAAGATCGGCGTCTTGTCGGACATGACGGGCCCCTCCTCGACACCGACCGGTCAGGGCTCCGTGACCGCGGCGCAAATGGCCATCGACGATTTCGGCGGCAGCGTGTTGGGCAAGCCGATCAAGCTGATCGTCGGCGACCATCAGATCAAGCCGGACATCGGCGCTGCCATCGCACGGCGATGGTATGACACCGAACAGGTCGACCTCGTCGTGGACGTTCCGGTGTCGGCGGTGGGGCTCGCGGCGCAGACGGTCGCGAGCGAGAAGAAGAAGCTGCTGATCGTGACAGCGACCGGAACCGCAGACTTTCACGGCAAGTTCTGCTCGCCCTACACCATGCAGTGGGTGTTCGACACCCACGCGCTCGCGGTCGGCACCGCCCAGGAGGTCGTCAAGCGCGGTGGCGACAGCTGGTATTTCCTCACGGACGACATTGCGTTCGGTCACGCGTTGGAGCGTGACGCCACCGCCGTGATCAAGCGCGAAGGCGGACAGGTGCTCGGCTCGGCTCGGCCGCCGTTCGGAACCACCGACATGTCGTCCTTCGTGCTGCAGGCGCAGGCCTCGAAGGCGAAGATCATCGGAATAGCCGGCGGCCCACCCAACAACGTGAACGAGATCAAGACCGGCGGTGAATTTGGTCTGTTCCAGGGCGGACAACAGATGGCCGCCCTGCTTGCGCTGATCACGGACATCGACGCGCTCGGATTGCAAAGCGCGCAGGGCCTGCTGCTGACAACAGCCTTCTACTGGGACATGGACGACCAGACGCGGGCCTGGTCAAAGCGCTTCTTCGCCAAGATGCAGCGCATGCCCACGATGTGGCAGGCGGGCGTCTATTCCGCGGTCACACACTATCTCAATGCCGTCAAGGCAGCCGGGACCGACGATCCCGGCAAAGTCGCGGGCAGGATGCGCGACACGCCGATCGACGATTTCTTCGCACACGGCGGCAAGCTGCGGGCCGACGGCCTCATGATGCACGATCTCTGGCTAGCGCAGGTCAAGACGCCCGCGGAATCGAAATACCCCTGGGACTATTACAAGATCCTGACGCGCATTCCCGGCGATCAGGCCTTCGGCCCCGTGGACCCCGCCTGCAAGGTCGCCAACTAGGCTTGCTTCACCGCGCCTTCATCCACTGCGGCAACAGCCGCGTACACGCCCCCATCAAGATCGAGACACGCCATGGCAGCCAACCGCGCGACATCCATCACGACGTTGCTACTCACTCTCATTCTCGCAATCCCGGCGGCACACGCCCAGATCAAGGGCGATGCCATCCGCATCGGCGTGCTCACCGACATGAACGGCGTCTTCGCCACCGCCATGGGCCCGGGCTCGGTCGAGGCGGCGCGGATGGCCGCGGAGGAGTTCGGCGGCAAGATCAACGGCAAGCCGATCGAGATCCTGCAGGCCGACCACCAGAACAAGCCGGATCTGGCGTCATCGCTCGCCCGCAAATGGTTCAGCGAAGGCGTCCAGGCGATTGCCGACGGCGGCAGCTCCGGCGCCGCGCTCGCGGTGCAGGAGCTGGTCCGCGGCAACGGCAAGATCTTCCTCGTCTCCGGCGCGGGCGCCAACCAGCTTACCGATGAAGCCTGCGCGCCGACCAGTGTGCAGTGGACCCAGGACGCCTATTCGACCGCGACCGCCGTGGTCTCGGGCATCATGCAGACCAGCAAGGAGCCGTGGTTCTTCATCACCGGCGACTATGCCTTCGGCCATTCGATCGAAGCGACGGCGCGCGGGCGCATCGGCGAGCTCGGCGGCAAAGTCGCCGGCAGCGTCAAGGCGCAGCTCGGCACGCCCGATTTCAGCTCGTTCCTGCTTCAGGCACAGTCGTCGGGCGCCAAGATCCTCGCCATCAACGTCGCCGGCGACAACGCCACCGCGATCAAGCAGGCCGAGGAGTTCGGCCTCGCCGATCAAGGCATCAAGATCGTGCCGATGTCGTTTCAGAACGTCGATATCGAGTCGGTCGGCTTGAAGGCAACCCGCGGCGACCTCATCGTCACCTCGTTCTTCGAGGACGTCTCGCCGGCGGCCCGGAAGTTTTCCGACGCGTTCTACGCGCGGCGGAAAGCGATGCCCTCGCAGATCCAGGCCGGCGTCTATTCGGCCGTGCGCCATTATCTACAGGCGATCAAGGACACCGATTCCGACGACAGCACGACCGTAATGGCCAAGATGAAGGCGACACCGGTGTCCGATGCGTACACGCCCAACGGCCGCATCCGCGAGGATCAGCGCATGGTGCACGATCTCTATCTGGTGCAGGTCAAGACACCCCAGGAGTCGAAGGGACCGTGGGATTTCGTCAAGCTGGTGGCAACGATCCCGCCCGACCAGGCCTTCCGTCCGCTCGACCGCAGCAAGTGCGGTTTGGTGGGGAAGTAACCGCTCACGCCAGATACAGCGCCAGATAGCCTTCCATCGCATAGAGCGCGCAGAGCGCCAGGCTCGACCACACGGCGGCGCTGAAATACAGGAACATCCAGGTCAGCTCGCCCTTCCAATGCGCGATGTCGTGGGTCACGACCCAGCGCGTCGACACGTCATGCAGGCCCTCGAGGAAGCCGAGGAACGTATTGCCCTCGGCGTGCCCTGCCCGCCAGCGGCTGAGATACATCGGAACGTCGACGGTGACGAGGAAGGCGAGGAAGCAGGCGATGCCGACGATGCCCGCGGTCAGCGCCCAGCGCACCACGCCCTGGAATTCCGGCATCAGGCGGCACAGCGCGATGCCGGCCAGGAAGAAGGTCACCGCCCACAGCGAGTTCTCGATCGCGTTGTAGAGGAAGTTGGTCGTCACCACCGCGTACCAGGAGAAACACTCCGCGATGATGATGATGGGCACGATCACGAGCGCGATGTTCACCGCGGTCTCGGCGCCCGTCATCTTGCCGAGCTGATGCAGGATGATGGCCCATTGCGCGACGAAGCAGAGCTCGGCCACGGTCGCCACCGTGCGGCCGACCACGACGCTCGACAGCCAGGTGTCGAACAGGCAGATGCGCTGCACGTCGGCGCGCGGCAGCACCGAGCGGAACGCGCAGCCGAACACGTAGCCGGCGCACAGCAGGAACATCAGCCCGATATCCGAAGCGCCGCCGTGGCTGCCCGAAGGCGTCGGATAGAACTCGCGGTACAGCATGAACCAGACGAGGATGTTGGCCGCGCTGACGAGCGTCAGGGAGCCCCACCACCACGCGAGGGGATTTGACCGCGCCTGCCACTGCAACATGAACCGCTCCGCTGTAATCGATCTGACATTTCGCCGTAACAATCCTGTCACAACACGCCAGAGAATCGCGACAAAAATCCGTGCGGTCGGGTGGTCTTGATGCGCGGCCCACAGCAAGACGCTGCTCTTCAGTTTGTCCACATATTGGACAAATAATCGCCACTTGGTGAATCTATTGGACAATCATCGGCCGCTCGTCCGAATATGACGGCATGGCTCGTCCTCCATCCAGATCGCCTCACCCCACCTCCGCGGCCGCGGTTCTCGCGGAAAGTGCTGACGACGCGGCGTTCGCCACCACGCTGGCAAAGGGTCTCGTGGTGCTCGAAGCCTTCAAGGCAGGCAGCACGTTGCTCGGCAACATGGAGCTGTCGACGCTGACCGGCATCCCGCGGCCAACGGTGGCGCGGCTGACTCACACGCTCGCGGAGCTCGGCTACCTCCGCTACGACCCCGCACGGGCGAAGTATCACGTCGGCGCGCGCGCCCTGCGGCTGGCGCACCCGCTGCTCGCCGATCTGCAATTCCGCCAGTTCGCACGGCCCATGATGCAGGAGCTGGCGCAAAGCGTCCGCGGCACGGTCTCGATCGGACAGCTCGATGCGACGTCGATGATCTATGTGGAGACGGCGCGGTCCGGTGATGTCGGCCCGCACGCGCCCGACATCGGCATGCCCATTCCGGTCGTGATGACGGCCATGGGCCGCGCCGCAGCATCGACCCTGCCCCCGCCCGACGCGGCGCGGCTGGAGCGGCGCATCGCCGCGGAAGATTCCGAGCTCTGGTCGGCCTTCCAGGACAGATACCGCGCCGGCCTTGCCCAATGCGTCAGCCGCGGCTTCTGCACCTGCTGGGGCGAGTACATGGCCTCGATCCACGCCGTCGCCGCGCCGCTGTTCCACGCCACGGAGACCAGACAATCATTCTCGATCAATTGCGGCATTCCCGCGTTCCGGCTGCAGCCGGGGCAGCTGGAGAGTGAGATCGGTCCGCGCCTTGCGGCGCTGGCCGACAGCATCCGCGCCATCGTCGGACAAGCGGCGCCCGCGCTGCCCGCGCGCAAGACCAAGAAGATCAACACCGGGACGTGAGATGGCTGGGCCGCTGGAAGGTTTGAGAGTTCTCGACATCGCGACGATCATCGCCGCGCCCTTTGCCGCGACGCTGCTCGCCGACTATGGCGCCGAGGTGCTCAAGGTCGAGATGCCCGGGACCGGCGACGGGGTGCGGTCGTTCCCACCCTTCAAGGACGGCAAGCCGCTGTGGTGGAAGGCCGCCAACCGCAACAAGAAGTTTGCCACGCTCGATCTGCGCACTGCGGAGGGACTTGCGCTGTTCAAGCAGCTGGTTCCGCGCTTCGACGTGCTGATCGAGAATTTCCGTCCGGGTACGCTCGATCGCTGGGGCCTGTCGAAGGAGGTGCTGTGGTCGATCCAGCCGCGCCTCGTGATTCTGCGCGCCACCGCCTTCGGGCAGGATGGTCCCTATCGCGAGCGGCCCGGCTTCGCCCGCATCTTCGAGGCCATGGGCGGGCTCACCTACATCACGGGGGAAAGCGATGGCGAGCCGACCCATCCTGGATACCCGATCGGGGATTCGATCGGCGGCCTGTTCGGCGCCGTCGGCGTGCTCGCGGCGCTGTGGAAACGGGCGCGCGATCCCGATGCGCCCGGCGAGGAGATCGATCTTTCGCTCACCGAGGCGACCTTCCGCCTGCTCGACGTGCTCGCCATCGAGCACGATCAGCTCGGCACCGTTCGCAGCCGCATCGGCAATTCCAACGGCTATTCGGCGCCGGCCGCCGTGTTCCGCACCAGCGACGATCACTGGGTGACGCTGGCAGGCTCGACCAACGCCCTCTTTGCGGCGAACTGCCGGGCAATCGAGCGGCCCGACCTGATCACCGATCCGCGCTTCGCCAGCAACGACCGGCGCGTCGCGCACGCTTCCGAGCTCAACAGCATCTTCGCCGGCTGGTGCGCCGCCCATCCCCTCGACGAGGTCCTCGCGCGATTCAATGCCGCGCAGGGCACGCTCGCCCCGATCTATTCGATCGACCAGATCGCCGGCGATCCGCAGGTGAAAGCGCGCGAGGTCATCACCCGCGTCCCCGACCGGGACTTCGGCACGGTTGCCATGACCAATGTCGTCCCGCGCTTCACCAATGATCCCGCGCAAATGCGCCACGCCGCCGGCGACGTCGGCCAGGACAATGACGAGGTGTTTCGCAACTGGCTCGGCCTTTCCGACCAGGAGGTCGAAAGGCTCACCGAGCGAAAGGTGATCTGAACGCAACAAGACAACCAAAAAAACAGACAAGAAAACAGGGAGGACAAGACAGTGACAACATTCAAGGTCACACGCCGAACTCTGCTGGGCACGCTCGCAGGTGGCCTCGCTGCCGGCTCGGGCCTGACGGCCCGGGCCGAAGATGCATGGCCGACGCGCCTGGTGCGGCTGATCTCGCCCTACGGGCCCGGCGGCTCCAACGACATCTCGCTGCGCCTGCTGGCCGAGGAGTTCGGCCGCAGCCTGCGTCAGCAGTTCATCGTCGAGAACAAGCCGGGTGCCGGCACCCGCATCGCCAACGACATGGTCGCCCATGCGCCGGGCGACGGCTACACCCTTCTCTACGTCGCGGCCCCCTACGCGACCGCCGAAGCGCTGTTCGGCAAGCTGACTTATGACCGCAAGGATCTGCAGCCGGTTGCGATGGTCGTGGTCGCGCCGCTGTTCCTCATCATCAGCGCCGATGCGCCGTTCAAGACGCTCCCCGAGTTGATCGCCTATGGCAAGTCGAAACCGGACGGGCTGACCTTCGCGTCTCCCGGCGCCGGCTCGCAGCCGCATTTGGCCGGAGAGCTGCTGTTCCGCGACGCCGGGGTCAAGGGTCTCAACATTCCGTTCCGGGGCGATGCCGCCTCCTACACCGAGCTGCTCGCCGGCCGCGTCGATGCCACGCTGACGGCGCTGCCGACCGCCCTGCCCTACATCCAGAGCGGCAAGTTCACCGTGCTCGGCGTCGCCTCGGCCGAGCGCAGCGCGCTCTATCCGCAGGCCCTCACGCTGCGCGAGCAGGGTTTCCCCAACGTGGCCGCCGCGGGCTGGTACGGCTTCATGGCGCCCGCCACGACGCCGCGCGCGATCGTCGACAAGTTCCAGGCCGAGATCCTGCGCGCGCTCGCCGAGCCAGGGATCAAGGACAAGCTGACCGCACAGGGCCTCGAAGTGCGTGCCGGCACCGCGGCCGAGTTCGGCCAGTTCATCGACGCCGAGACGGAGAAGTGGACCAAGCTGATCCGCGACGCCGGTCTCAAGGGCGAATGACAATCGGGAGGGACCGGACATGACAAGCGCTTCCATCAAGCACATCGCAGCCTCCGCGCTGCTCCTCGCGCTGTCGATCTCGGCCGCGCAGGCGCAGAAGAAATACGATGTCGGAGCATCCGACACCGCGATCAAGGTCGGGCAGACCGTGCCGCTCAGCGGTCCCGCTTCGGCCTATGCCGTGATCGGCAAGACCCAGGCCGCCTATATGAAGATGATCAACGACGAGGGCGGCGTGAACGGCCGCAAGGTCGAGCTGATCCAGTACGACGATGCCTATTCGCCGCCGAAAACCGTGGAGCAGACCCGCAAGCTGGTCGAAAGCGACGAGGTGCTGCTGACGTTCCAGATCATCGGCACCGCACCGAACGTCGCCGTGCAGAAATATCTCAATGCCAAGAAGATCCCGCAGCTCTTCGCGGCGACCGGCGCAGCGCGCTTCACCGATCCGAAGAACTTTCCCTGGACCATGGGCTTCAACCCGTCCTACCTCGTCGAGGGCCGGATCTACGCGCAGTACCTGTTGAAGAACCACCCGAACGCGAAGATCGGCGTGCTCTACCAGAATGACGACCTCGGCAAGGACTATCTCGCCGGGCTCAAGGCGGGCCTCGGCGACAAGGCGAAAATGATCGTGGCCGAGACGTCCTACGAGATCACCGAGCCGACCATCGACTCGCAGATTCTGCGGTTGAAGGATGCCGGTGCCGACGTGCTGTTCAGCGCCACGACGCCGAAACAGGCGGCACAGGCGATCAAGAAGGTCGCGGAGATCGGCTGGAAGGTGCTGCACATCATCGACATCAACGCCTCCTCGCTCAGCGCCGTGCTGAAGCCGGCGGGTCTAGACAATTCCAAGGGCGTCATCAGCGTCGGTTACGTCAAGGACGCCGCCGATCCCGAATGGAAGGACGATCCCGGCATGAAGCGCTATCTCGCCTTCATGGCGAAATACTATCCCGACGGCGACAAGGATTCGAACCTGAACGTCTATGGCTACATCACAGCCCAGCTCCTGGTGCAGGTGCTGAAGCAATGTGGCGACGATCTGACCCGCGAGAACGTGATGCGGCAGGCAGCGAGCCTCAAGAACGTCGTGCTCGATCTCACCCTTCCCGGGATCTCGGTCACGACCACGCCGACCGACTATCGCGTCAACAAGCAGTTCCAGATGGTGCAGTTCGACGGCCAGCGCTGGCAGAAGCTCGGGGACATCGTGACGGACGAGGCGAAGGAGTGAGTTTGCGGGTTAGGCGCCGTTCCCACTCCTCTCGTCATGGCCGGGCTTGTCCCGGCCATCCACGCCCAACCGCGCAGCACGAATAACGTGGATGCCCGGGCCTTCGCCTCGCCGAAGCGGCTTCGGCCGCGCAGGCGGGACAAGCCCGGGCATGACGACCAAGACCTTGGCTTACCGCTTCATGCCAGCCACATAGGCCGCGAGCTTGTCCAGCGTCTGATAGCCGTATTCGACGGCGCCGAAGCCGATCATGCCGTCGCGCTGCGCGGTGCTCGAGGCCAGCTGACGCATCATCAGCACGGTCTTGCCGTTGCTCTGCTCGGCAAAGGTGACGGTGAAGCGGAACATGCCGGGATCGTCGTCCTGGTCGGTGCCGTGATCCATCTCCATGAGCGACGGCCGCTCGATGCGGCGGAAGCGCATGCGGTTCGGATAGACCGTGCCGTCGGGGCCGATCATGTTGAAGCGCCAGACGCCGCCGACGCGGACGTCGATCTCGAAGGTCTCGACCTTGAATCCCTTCGGCCCGAACCATTGCGGCAGATGCTTCGGATCGGACCACGCCTCGAACACCAGATCGCGGGGTGCGTCGATCACGCGCGACATCACGATCTCGCGGTCGAGCGACCATTGCGACAGAGCGGGATTGGCGGAACTCGTCATCGTCAGGAACCTTTCTTCTTGATTGTGCGGGACGGCCGTCGGCCGGCCGCCTGCTCCTTCTCTTTCTTCAGCTTCATCACATAGGCTTCGAACCGGTCGAGCCGCGCCTCCCAGATCGCGCGCTGCTGCTGGAACCAGTCTTCGGCACCGAGCAGCGCATCCGGACTGAGCCGGCAGGTGCGCACACGGCCGGATTTCTCGGATTGAACGAGCCCGCTCGTCTCCAGCACGTGGATGTGTTTCATGAAGCTCGGCAGCGCCATGGCGAAGGGATCGGCGAGCTCGCCGACGGAAGCCTCGCCGGCACACAACCGCATCACGATCGCCCGTCGCGTAGGATCGGCAAGGGCCGCGAAGATCTGGTCGAGCTGGGATAATTGGTTAGCCATGAAGCTAACTATACACGCCGTGCGGCGTGCGTCAATGATTGTTAGCTGATTGGCTTAGTTTGTATCTGCCGGCTTCGCACGCGAGCCGAGCTGCAAAATGAAAAGCCCCGGCCGAGCCGGGGCTTTCCGCACCAGGATGGGACCGGGACAGATCAGTACCTGGCGACGACGGGTCCGCCGAACTTGTAGTTCACGCCGACGCGCGCGATGTTCGACTTGAGATCGACCGAATGTGTGAAGGTCTGGGCCGGCAACGGCCCGCCGACGTTGAGATTGTTGCTGGTCACGCTGCTGCGGCCGAGATCGACGTAGAGATATTCGGCCTTCAACGACCAGCCGTTGCCCACGGCGTATTCGCCGCCGAGGCCTGCCGTCCAGCCGAGGCGGGTGTCGCGGATCGTTCCGGACTCGGTCGCGCCCGCGAAACTATCGGTGAAGCTGAAATTGCCCTTGACCTCGGCGATCGCGGCACCGCCGGTGGCGTAAATCAGCCAGCTCGGTGTCGCGAGGAAGCCGATGCGGCCGCGAATGGTGGCGAGCCAATCGGCCGAGACCGAGGAATTAATGGTGAAATTATCAGGCGCGCAGCAGGGATACACCCCCGTGCGGCTCGCACTGCCCTTGAAGCCGAAATAGTTGATGTCGCCTTCGAGGCCGAGCACGGCGTTGTTGACCTGCCAGTTGTAGCCGGCGGTAAAGCCGCCGGTCACCCCGGAGCTGTTGATGTGCTGGGCGCCGACCGCCGCGATCGCGGGCACGCTCGAGTTCGCGAAATAGGCGGCCACCGGAAACAGCGTGGTGGTCTCCGGGTTCGCGCTGCCCCATTGCCCGCCGACATTGCCGCCGACGTAGAAGCCGGTCCAGTTATAGACCGGCGCCATCACCGGCGCCTTGGTGTAATGCGCCGCAAGGTCGGCCGCCTGCGCGGATGCGGCACCCAGTACAACCGACGCGATCGCCAGCCAAAACTTGTTCATTCCAATCTCCTTGCCCCACGCGATTGACCTCGCGTTTCGAATGCGCGCCGATAGAAACCGGCGCAGTGAGGGCATAGGGCCAGCGCCGCGGCTCGTCTTGGGCAGCGACGAAGTTCATAGGGACTGTGGCGTAGTGTGCGCCTTACCTCATGCGAACAGATGAGGAGTGTGCCCCGAGAGCCACGCCTCACCCTTGATCGGCGACGCACCACGCGCGCCCCTGTCGCATCACGACAAGGAGGCGCGAACGCGATTCAAATCTCCCGGCTCAGACCGAGCGCGTCAGGCCGCCATCGACGCGGATGTTCTGGCCGGTGATGTAGGCCGCGCCGTCGGAGGCCAGGAACGCGATCGTCGCCGCGATCTCCTCGACCGTGCCGTAGCGCTTCATCGGCACGCTGTCGCGGCGCGCATCCTGCTGCGGCAGGCTGTCGATCCAGCCCGGCAGCACGTTGTTCATGCGGATGTTGTCGGCCGCATGGGCGTCGGTGAAGATTTTTGTGAAGGCGGCGAGCCCGGCACGGAACACCGCCGAGGTCGGAAACATCGCGCTCGGCTCGAACGCCCAGGCCGTCGAGATGTTGATGATGGCGCCGCCCTTCTGCGCCTGCATCAACGGCGTCACCAGCCGCGTCGGACGGATCACGTTGAGCAGATAGGTATCGAGCCCGGTGTGCCATTGCTCGTCGGTGATCTCGGTGATGGGCGCGCGCGGCCCGTGGCCGGCGCTGTTGACGAGAACGTCGATGCGTCCCCATTTCGTCATGGCGCCGTCGACCAGACGCTTCAGGTCGTCATTCGACTTGTTCGAGCCGGTGACGCCGAAACCGCCGAGCTCGGCGGCGAGCGCTTCGCCCTTGCCGGAGGACGACAGGATCGCGACGCGAAAGCCGTCGGCCGCCAGCCGCCGCGCAGCCCCTGACCCCATGCCGCTGCCGCCCGCGGTGACGAGCGCGACCTTCTCTGCTGCCATGACCGATCATCCCTTGTGTTGAGGCGAGCCGCCGGCCCGGCCTATCATGGGGCCTTCTACCGCCAGACCTGTCAGCAGGTCCATGGTCGAAGGGATCCGTCATGAGTGATTTGCTGATCCGCAATCTCCGCCCCGAGGAGATCTCCCTCGCCGTCGACTGGGCCGCCGCTGAAGGCTGGAATCCAGGCCTTGCCGACGCCGCCTGCTTTGCCACTCCCGACCCGCAAGGCTTCTTCGTCGGCGAGATCGACGGCGAGCCGGTCGCGACCGTCTCCTGCGTCAATTACGACGAGCGCTTCGCCTTCCTCGGCTTCTACATCGTGCGCGAAGACTTTCGCGGCTCCGGCCACGGCCTGCGCATCTGGAACGCGGCGATCGCGCATGCCGGCGCGCGCGTGATCGGACTCGACGGCGTCGTCGCACAGCAGGACAATTACAGAAAGTCCGGCTTCCAGCTGGCCTATGCCAATATCCGCTATGGCGGCATCGCCGCCGCGCCCGTGAAGCCGCCCGCCGATGTCGTCACGCTCGACACGATCCCTCTTGCGCTCGTGGAGACCGACGACGCCACCGTCTTCCCGGCCCGGCGCAGCACCTTCCTGCGCGCCTGGATCAACACCTCGGGCCATGTCGGCCGCGCGCTTCTGCGTGACGGCAAGCTCAAAGCATGGGGCGTGATCCGGCCCTGCCGGACCGGCTGCAAGATCGGGCCGCTCGTCGCCGACGACCGCGCGGCGGCGGAGGCGATCGTGCAGGCCTTGCTGCCGAGTGCTGGTGGCGGCGAAGTCTTCCTCGATGTCCCCGCCGTCAATCCCGAGGCCATCGCTCTCGCAGCCACGCTCGGGCTCAAGCCCGTGTTCGAGACGGCGCGGATGTACACCGGGCCGATCGCGCCGCTGCGCATCGACCGGGTCTTCGGCGTAACCAGCTTTGAACTTGGCTAGATCTCAGTAGCAGCGCGTGATGTTGACGGTGTGCTCGACCCCGCCGCGGCCGGGAACCGTCACCTGCTCCGTCGGGCAGCTCGGCACATAGGGCCGGTCGGACGGCACGACGTTCGGCGGGAAGCGATGCGACCAGTCCCACGGGACGTCATAGGTGTAGGTATAGCGGACGTCGGTGGAGACCGGCGGCTGCGCATCGACGAACGGCTGGCTGTAGCCGGCGCCGTCGTAGTAGAAGCCGCCGCCGCCAGGCCAGTACACGAAGGGGTTGCGCCGGTGGAACCGGGCACCCGGCGCAATCGGCGGACGCGCGACAGGGCCGGACGGCGCAGCCGCAAGGCCGCCGGGTCTGGCAAAACTGTCAGTGGAACTGAGAAGCAGCGCGGCTGCGCTGAAAGAGGCGAGCAAGGCCCCATGCATTCGATAGGTCATGATACGCACCAACTCGTTTGGCTTAAGCGATCGCGGCTCCCCGCAGCTACGCTAGGCCGGGCTGTCACCCACCCGCAAACCTATAATTAATTATTGGTTAAGGCACGGGATTAACGCGGGAACCGGTGCGGCAAGAACGCCCGCGACCGACCGCTCACGTCGCTTCGTTCGGTGCCCGCGCTTCATAACCAGTTGATCGGAGTTGATCGCGCCCGCCGGCCCGGTTCCGGAACGCCCCCGCAGTGCAACCGTTGGCTCCCGAGACAGCAAGGAGCATCTCGCATGCAGAACAAGTCAAAACTCCTCTGCCTGATCACGGCATCACTCGTCGCCGGCACGGCGGCAGCCTCGGCGCAGGGCTATGATTGGAACGGCTCACGCGCCGGCTGGGACCGCACCGCGCCCGCCTACGAACCGGTTCAGCCGCGCGCATACTATCCTGGCGTCGCGGGGCCCTATGGCGCGCTCAACGGCACCAACCATCCGACCCCGAGCTCGACACAGGGCGATGTCGGCCCTGAGGGCAACAACAACGGCACGCTGACCGGCGGCTATCGCTGGTAAGCACCGCCCGCGATCGGGCCCACCGTTCGTCACGAACGGTGGGCCTTTCGTTTGTGCCGACGGCCGGTTCGACCGGGCCACAATCCCTTGCGTTGCCCGACAGGCAGAACACCCAATTGGTCGGTCAATCCACGCGACCGAAAATATTCTACTTTACCGAAATTCGGAAAGGGCGTATGCATCGCCGCAACCCGGCCCAACGAAGAGGGGCGTATCGCGATCGTCACGAACGCGGGCTGGGCGGCGGTGGACGCAGGTCACATCGGCGCAAAGGATTTTGCAGGGCGGGCAACCGTGAGCGAAACACCTGGCGCATACGACCGCTGTGATCGGCGTACGGCAAAATCGTGTGGTCCTGGCGCCCGGGGGTCTGTGCGCCAAGTCTTGTGGTGATGTGTATTGCTCAACCGGGCAAGCGCGTCAGCCATCCGCAAGGCGACGGGGGCAATAGTGCAACGCTCCCCGGGGAGAGCACGACATAAGCCGTCAAGCCACTGCGCAGGGAAGGCCGGGATGTCCTGGCTACACCTGTATGCCGCTGTGCAGCTTCTCGTTACGCAGGATTCGCACAGTGGACCGCGGGTGCCAGCAGGCGCCCGGTCTTCCCTGCGCCCTTTTTCAATCGAGGGTGAGGAGATCAAGCAAAGCTCGGGCGAGATGAGCCGCGAGGATGCGGACGTGTGTCAGCAATGATGATGCTGCGAGCTCTCATCTGTGACCGTCACCCTGAGGCGCCGGAGCGAAGCGGAGGCCTCGAAGGGCGACAGCCCGGCTGCACCTCGGCCGCACATCCTTCGAGGCTCCGCATGCGATGCGTTCGCATCGCACGCCTCGCACCTCAGGATGACGGGATCGACATCGTCACCGCGGAAAGATTCAGGATTGCTCCCGCCTTCGCCAAGGCTTCGGCAGACAAGTCGCTGCGCTCGCAATCACGATGTGGAGGCAGTGTGCGCGAAAGCCACGCTCGCGTGCCCCGGACGCAGCGCAGCGTCTCTTCGACGATGCGCTGCAGAGCCGGGGTCCATGCATCGGTGCGAGCCGTGTGGCCCGCTGGGTCCCGGCTCTGCGCAGCAACGCCAAGAGCGTTGCAGCGCGTCCGGGACACGAGACTAACAAGCCCCCCCTCCCCAACCCTCTTGCATCGGCGACGGGCCTTGTAACAAAACGGTCATGTAGCGAAACTAAACGAACCGGGGACCGCGAGTTGCGGCCCGGGGGCCGCGGGTTGCGGCCGAGCCGCCTCGCAGGGAGATTTCGATGCGCCGTTCACTGCTGTTGCTGTCCGCCGGACTGACCGTGCTGTCCACCGGACTTGCTTCTGCCCAGAACAACACACCCCACAACCTGATCCTGTTCATCCCGGACGGCCTGCGCGCGCTGAAGGTGAACCCCGACACGGCGCCCGCGATGGCCGAGGTCCGCGACAAGGGCGTCAATTTCAAGAACCCGCACTCGCTGTTCCCGACCTTCACCATGGCCAACGGCTCGGCGATGTCGACCGGCCATTATCTCGGCGACACCGGCGTGTTCTCCAACACGATCTGGACCGGCTACACCTCCGCCCCCGCCGGCGACACCGTGGTCCCCTTCATCGAGAACGATGCCGTGCTCGGTGACATCGACGAGCATTTCAAGGGCGACTATCTCAACGAGGAGACCATCCTGAAGCTGGCCCGCGACAAGGGCCTCAGCACCGCGGCGATCGGCAAGGTCGGCCCGACCTACCAGTTCGACCATACCGACAAGCCCGAAAAGGCCGGCCTGCATTCGGTCGTGTTCGACGACTCCACCGGCGGCAAGAACGGTGTCGCCCTGTCGGACGAGGTGAAGGACGCACTGACCAAGGCCGGCCTGCCTACCGCCACCCCGCCGCGCGGCGACAATTCCAAGGCGGGTGATGCCAAGACGCCGGGCACGATTGTGGCCAACGTCGCGCAGCAGGCCTATTTCGCCGACGTCGCCGCCAAGGTGGTGCTGCCGATGTTCAAGGCGCGCAACAAGCCGTTCGTGCTGGTGTTCTGGTCGCGCGATCCCGACGGCAGCCAGCACAACACCGGCGACAGCCTCAACCAGATCATGCCGGGCATCAACGGGCCGACCTCGATGGCCGGCATCAAGAACGCCGACAACAACCTCGCCCAGCTCCGCAAGGCGCTCGACGAGCTCGGCCTCGCCGCCTCGACCAACATCATCGTCTCGGCCGACCACGGCTTCTCGACGATCTCCAAGGAAAGCAAGACCAGCCCCTCGGCCAAGGTCAGCTATGACGACACGCCCAAGGATTTCCTCCCCATGGGATTCCTGGCGCTCGATCTTGCCAAGGCCCTGGACCTGCCGCTGTTCGACCCCAACGACAAGAACGCGAAGGTCGAAGGCAACAAGCATCCCAAGGCCGGCAACGGCGTGCTCGGCAAGGATCCCACCAAGCCCGATCTCGTCGTCGCCACCAATGGCGGCTCCGACCTCGTCTATCTCCCGAACAAGGACAAGAAGCTCGCCGCGAAGACCATCAAGGCGCTGCTCGCGCAGGACTATGTCTCCGGCCTGTTCGTCGAGGACTCGCTCGGCCGCTTCCCCGGTACGCTGCCGCTGTCGAGCATCAATCTGCGTGGCAGCGCGGCGACGCCGACGCCGTCGATCGTCGTCAACTTCCGCTCCTATGCCAGCGATTGCGGCGAGGCGCCGACCAACTGTTCGGTGCAGGTCGCCGATACCGTGCTGCGCCAGGGCCAGGGCATGCATGGCAGCTTCAGCCGCGGCGACACCATGAACTTCATGGCCGCCATCGGTCCGGACTTCAAAGCCGGTTATGTCAGCGAGATCCCGGTCAGCAATGCCGACGTCGGCATGACGGCCGCCCGGCTGATGGGCCTGCGCGCCTCGCAGAACGGTGGCCTCGTCGGCCGGGTGATGTCGGAGGCTCTGCCCAACGGTGTCGTGCCGAAGGCTTATGCCGGCACGATGAAGTCCAAGCCCGCCGAGGGCGGCCTGACCACCGTACTGAGTTTCCAGCGCGTCGGCAGCCAGCGTTATTTCGACGCCGCCGGCTTCCCCGGCCGCACGCTGGGCCTCGAGGCGGACGCCGGCAAACAAAAAACGGCGGGGAAATAACCCCGCCGCTTCG